>CAZEJZ010000104.1:0-8349 GCA_964512415.1 uncultured Opitutaceae bacterium | reverse complement strand
GGCGGCGCGGTCGGGTTCGTCCGGGTCCTCCACGTAGTCGCTCCCGAGGGCGTCCAGCGGGGCATACGCCACTTCCACGGGAAAGGTGCGACCTGAGACTTCCACCACGGGCGCGCCGTCGAACGCTTCGCTGAAGGCCGCGGTGTCGATCGTGGCCGAGGTGATGATGATCTTCAGCTCCGGCCGCTTGAACCGGAGGGTGCGTAAATGGCCGAGGAGGAAGTCGATGTTGAGCGACCGCTCGTGCGCCTCGTCGAGGATGATCGTGTCGTAGTCCCGCAGCAGCGGATCGCCCTGCACCTCGGCCAGCAGCATGCCATCGGTCAGGAACTTGATCACCGTGTCCCGGGAGGTCCGGTCATCGAAACGAATCTTGCAGCCGACCGTCCCGCCCCACTCCACGCCAAGTTCCTCGGCGACGCGACGCGACACGGAGAGCGCGGCGACGCGGCGGGGCTGGGTGCAGGCAATCCTGCCCCGCGTGCCGCCGCCGGCCGCGAGGCACATCTTGGGGATCTGCGTGGTCTTGCCCGATCCAGTCTCGCCCGCGAGGATCACGACCTGCTGGGTCTGGATCAGCCCGACGATTTCCTCCGCCCGCGCCGAAATCGGCAACTCCGGGGGGAAGTCGAGGCGGAAGGGAAACGCAGGCTTTTGGTCTGGCTTTGGCACGGAGCAGGCGTGGAATGTCCTCTCCCGGACGATGACTGGCAAGACCGACGCTCCTCCCCCCCTGCCACACGAAACCCTTGACCGGGTCTGCCGCCTTGCCGGCTTCGAGGGCCGCTCCCTGCTCATCCTTTCCGGTCTCTTCTCTCTTCTAGCGGCCTACCAGCGCGATGGCATCGGAGCCTTCGCGGGAATCTTCGCCGCCGCGGCCGGGGTGATTGAGCTCAATGGGGTGAACCGTCTGCGACAGGCTTCGCTCTCGGGTTTGTCCTGGATCGTCCGCAGCCAGATCGTGCTGCTCCTGACCGTCCTGACCTACGCCGTCCTGCGCGCCACGAGCTTCGACGCCGCTGCCGTGGCCTCCCTCATCAACGCCGAGACCCGGGCCGAGTTCGCCGCGCTGGGCCTGCGCGAGGACCAGATCCTTCCGATGCTGGAGAAGAGCTACGTCGGGCTTTACGTGACCGTCGGGCTGATCTCCGTCGTTTATCAAGGCGGCATGGCCCTGTACTACCACCGGCGCCGCGAAGCCATCCGGCGCGCCCTGGAGGACGTCTGACGCCGCTCCGGCCCCAGCTTGCGCCTGCGCGCCGACTGTACATCCTGCCTTCGCATGTCCAAGGAGCGCTACATCGCCGCCAAGCAGAAGTGGGCCGAGAAGCAGGTCGCCCGCGGCGTACGTCCGCTGACGGAGCGCGCCGAAGGTCGGCTGCCGCCGGGACAGAAGCTGACCGACGGCTTTCCGGTGCTCGATCTCGGTGTCCAGCCGGAGATCCCGCTGGCCGAGTGGACCCTGACCATCGACGGCTTGGTTCAGCATCCCGCAGTGCTGTCGTGGGCGGACTTCAACGCACTGCCGCAGGTCAGCGACGTGAGTGATTTCCACTGCGTGACAACGTGGAGCAAGTACGACTGCCGCTGGGACGGTGTACCCTTCACCGCACTCTACGAGCGGGTCCAGCCGACGGCGGAGGCCCGCTTCGTCTACTTCACCAGTTACGACGGGTACTCCACCAACGTGCCGCTCGAGCAGTGCCTCGACGACGACGTGCTGATTGCGACCCGCTTCAACGGCGGCCCGCTTCCTCGAGAGCACGGCGGTCCGGCGCGGGTGATCATCCCGAAGCTGTACGCCTGGAAAGGGGCCAAGTTCGTGAAGGCGATCTCGTTCCTCGCCGAGGACAAGCTCGGCTTCTGGGAAGTCCGCGGGTACTCCAATACCGCCGATCCCTGGCGCGAGGAGCGGTACGCCTGAGCCACCACGACAGCCTGCCGCGAAGGATTGGGTGAACAATTCCGTGCAGGTCCGGAGCAGTCCGGGCTCTGTCTGGGCAAGAAGGAGCATCCGGCGAGCCGGGGAAGCAACTGGCTCGCGATCTGCTATACTAGACGGAAACCGCCTCCCTCCGTCCCACGCATGCCCCTCATTCTGGACAGCCGTCGATTGCTCGCCTTTGTCACGCTCGCGCGCATCGGCAGCTTCACGCTGGCGGCCAAGGAACTGCACCTGACGCAGTCCGCGGTCAGCCACGCGATCAAGGCGCTGGAGGACGAATTGGGCCTCCGCCTGTTCGAGCGCCGCGGCCGCCGGGTGGCCCTGACGCCAGCCGGCCGTCAGCTGCTGGTCCGCGCCGACCGCATCCTGACCGAGATGCAGGACGCCCGCGCCGATCTGGCTACGCTCTCGCGCTGAGCTCGTTTTGGGGGTTCTTTGGACGCTGTCGCCGGTCCGTCAAGAGAACGCACCGCGAGCGACGGGGGATGGCAGCGGGCGAAGGTCCTCCGGGGTATTCGCGTTGCGGAACCAGCGCTCATCCTGAGGTCCGAGGGGAATGACGACCACGCCGCCGGACTCCTCCCGCTCTCGCAGCAAGGCCTGCAGTCCTGGAGGATGCTCTGCGACACCGAACCGCGCGCGCCACTCCTCCAGACACTCGCGCGGATAGAGTGCCGCCAAGGGCTCGTACGTCCCGTCCGACCAGCGCCCCACCACCCCGCAGCCCGGCTGCGCCCGCGCGATCAGCATCCGCACCCATTCCGCCGGCACCTCCGGCAGATCGACCGCCAGCACCACGAAGTGCGTGCCGTCACCCGCGGCACTCGCGGCGAGGAGCCCAGCCAGCGGTCCGGCGTCCGGCACCGCATCACGCACCACCGAAGCGTCCGCCGGCACCCACGCCTGATCCGCCCGCACCGAGAGCCAGCGGCGCTCAATCCCCGCCTCGCCCAAGATCCGCCATTGGCGCTGCCACAGGCGTTCGCCATCCGCCAAGGCCAAGTTCGCCTTGTCCGTTCCCATCCGACGCGAACGGCCCGCGGCGAGCACCAGCCCGGCAAAGCGAAGTTCCAGATTCGGGTTCATGCGCGGGAGTTGCAAAGGAAAGTGAAATCGCGCCGCCCTGTCGACCGCGCCGATCGACCGCAACCCGGTCGGCAACCGGCAAGTCCCCGGCCAGATACGAAACCACTCGGTTGCCGGCGAAGATGGTGCCCGGGCGCGGACTCGAACCGCGATGCTGTTAGGCACAGGCTTCTGAGACCTGCGTGTCTACCAATTCCACCACCCGGGCACGGAAGGGACGGAAAAGAGATACCGTCGGCTCCGACCGCGCAAGCCCAGAAATTTGGTTTCCCCCCGGGGGCATCGTCCGGCAGTCTGACCGCCCTCGCCCATGAAGAAAGAAGCCATCCTCTCCAAGCTGCGCACCGAGAAGGTCGTCGCCCTCATTCGCGCCGAATCCCCGGACGGCCTGCTCGACTGCGCCAAGGCCCTCGCCGAGGGCGGTCTGACGAGCATCGAGCTGACGATGACCACGCCCGGCGCCATCCGGATGCTGGAGAAGGCGTCCTCGGATTTGCCCGAATTCCTCTTTGGCCTGGGCACCGTGCTGGATGCCGAAACCGCCCGCGCGGGCATCCTCGCGGGGGCCAAGTTCATCGTCACCCCGGCGCTCCGACCCGACGTCATCACGCTCTGCCGCCGCTACAGCGTGCCGGTCTTCTCCGGCGCCTTCACGCCGACGGAAATCGTCAACGCGTGGGAGGCCGGTGCCGATGCCGCCAAGGTCTTCCCGGCCGAGTTTTTCGGTCCGGCCTACATCAAGTCCATCAAGGCTCCGCTCCCGCACATCGAGTTGCTGCCGACCGGTGGCGTGAACGCCGAGAACGTCGGTGAATTCCTCAAGGCAGGCGCCTTCGCCACCGCCGCCGGCAGTTCGCTGGTCGAGGCCAAGGCACTGAAGGAAAAGAACTGGGCCGCCATCACCGCGCGCGCCCGCGCCTTCGCAGCCGCCGTCGCCGCGGTCAAGTAAGCCGATTCGCGGGTCGTCCAAGCAACGCAACCTCGTCACGGGTGGGAGAACGCGGGTGTCCAGCATGGCGCATCGCCGGGCTCGCTCAAGCGGCCCGCAACGCGGGTAGCCGCGATTCGACGCGCCCAGACGGCGCTGCGGGGACCATCGGGCGGGCGATCCGCCCTGCCATTCGCCTCCTGATCCTCCAACTCAACGGCCGCGCGCCGCCGCCCGACCGAGCCGGTCGGCCAGCGCCGCGAAGGCGGGTTCGTCCGGCACGCGCTCCGCGATGATTTCGCGGTAGCCACCCTCATCGAGGGTCCTCAGGCGCGCATAGACGTTGCGTCCAGCCTCCGCCGGATCACCCGCCTCGCTCAACCACGCGACGCGGTTACCCAGCGCCGCCAAGCGCGGGTCCTTGGGTCGACTGAGAAACAGGTACGCCACCCGCCGGCCCGCCGCCAGCACCTCCGCCGGATCAATGCGGGCAATCAACCGCAACCGGGTGCCGGGGCTGTAATGCCGCGCGAGCAGACCAGGGGCGCGCTGCGCCTGGGCTGCCCTCTTGCCGCGCCGCGACCCGGGGAGCACCCGGGCACGTCGGGACGCAACCGGGACACCGAGAACCTTCGCCATCTCCTCCGCCGAAATCGCACCCGGTCGCAGCACGCAGGGGCGTGCTAGATTGCGGAGGTCGACGATCGTGGACTCCAGCCCGACCTCGCAAGGCCCGCCATCGAGGATGTGTTCAATGCGGTCTCCCAGACCGCGCAAGACGTGTTCGGGAAGCGTGGGGCTGACGTAGCCGAAGGGGTTCGCGCTGGGCGCCGCGAGCGGGAGTCCACACTCCCGGAGCAAGTCGCGAAACACCGGATGCCGCGGCACGCGCACCGCCACCGAATCGAGCCCCGCCGTCACGATCGCCGGCACCACCGACTTCTTGGGTAACACCATCGTCAGGGGTCCCGGCCAGAAGGCCCGCGCCAGTCGCCGCGCCGCCGGATTCAAGTCCGCCACCGCCGCCGCCGCGGTCACCGAGGCGACGTGCACGATGAGGGGGTCCTCCGCCGGTCGCTCCTTCGCCGCGAAAATCCGTTCGCACGCCTGTGGATCAAGCGCATTCGCCGCGAGGCCATACACGGTCTCCGTCGGCACGGCCACCAGGCCGCCGCGCCGCAACACCGCCGCCAACCGCCGCAGAGCCGTGCGTGACGGCCGATGAAGGATCGCGGTCATCGTCGCTCAGGCCGAAGGCGACGCCGGAGGCAGGAATCGCGCGATGTCCGGCAGTTCAATCGTGCGACGTCCATTCTGGCGCCGCTCGAAGTACGCCTCGACGGGGGATTCGTCGTCACCCGCGCCCGGCGGCGACTCCTCGCCGCCCTCCTCGTCGTCGCCCGACTCATCCGTGAAAGTGATCTCAGCGTCCGGGGCGAGTTCCCGCGCGAGCGCGAGGTCCGAGGATTCGTCGAAGGCCTGCGAGAGGCGCCGCGCCTCCGGCTCCAGCACCAGGATCGGGTTCTTGACCCGACCCTGTTTCACGAACTCGAACAGCGCCGGCATGAAGGCGTCACGATAGTGCGCCTGGAAGTCGCTCATCCACTTGTTCGGCACGCCTTCGCGGGAGGCAAGGAGGACGACATCGCTGAAATGGACGCACGCATCGATCCACGGCCGGATCGCCGCATCATGCGCATGCACCAAGCCGCAGTTGACCACCGTGATGATCCGCGCGAGGTCCGCCGGGCGCCCGCGCAGCCACTCCCGGAACGACTCGATTTGGTCCACCGGATTACGCCGTCCATCCGCAACGATGAAGAGGTGCGTGAAGTCCGCCGTCGCGCCCCGCGCCAATCCCGGCACGTCGAGGCTGAACGCACCCTCGCGCCACGACCAGCGCACCACGCGACCCAGCTTTGCATCCCACTCGGACGCCGCCTCCGCATCGGGCAAGGCGGTCACGGCACGATCATCCGCCGCGAGTCCATCCGCGATCAGGTCGCTGAGGATCGCCCGGCGACCGGAGCCCGGAGTGCCGAGCACGAGGTAAACCAGCGGTCGAGAGGAGGAATCCATGAAGGTAAGGAGCTGCGGACACCACGGCCCCGCGGTCAGCGGGCACCCGGCGATGCGTCAGAGCGCGAAGGAGCGGTTCTGGCCCGTGTCCCGCATCCAATGATCGACGAGGACGAGCGCCGTCATGGCTTCCACGATCGGAACGGCACGCGGGAGCACGCAGGGGTCGTGGCGGCCCTTGCCCTGCAATTCCACCGCCCGGCCCTCCACGTCGACCGTCGACTGCACGCGCAGGATCGTCGCCGTGGGCTTGAAGGCGACGCGGAAAACCAATTCCTCGCCGTTGCTGATACCGCCTTGCGTGCCGCCGCTGCGATTGGTCGCCGTGCGGATCACGCCGTCACGGGTCTCGAAGAGATCATTGTGCTCGGAGCCCCGCAGGCGCGTGCCCGCAAACCCGCTGCCAATCTCAAAGCCTTTGGTCGCGGGAAGGGAGAGCATCGCCTTGGCGAGATCGGCCTCCAGCCGATCAAACACCGGCTCGCCGAGCCCCGGAGGAAGAGCACGGACGCGGCATTCGATCTCGCCACCCACCGAATCACCCTCGCTCCGCACCGCCTTGATGCGCTCCACCATCGCCGCCGCCGTCGCGGGATGCGGACAGCGCACCGGGGAAGCTTCGACCTCGGCCAAGGACGGAAAGGCGGCCAGAGCGCCGTCCGGGATCGCGAGGTCATGGATCTGCGTCACGAACGCCCGGATCTCCACGGCGCCGCGCCCAACGAGCGACGCAAGAAGCTTGCGGGCCACCGCACCGGCGGCCACCCGCCCAATCGTCTCCCGCGCCGAACTGCGCCCCCCGCCGTTCGGGTCACGGATACCGAACTTGGACTGGTACGTGAAATCTGCGTGCGAAGGCCGGAACTTGTCCGCCATCTCCGCGTACGCACTGGAACGCTGGTCCTGGTTGCGGACCCACAGCGCTAGGGGGGTGCCGGTCGTCCGCCCTTGGTAGACGCCCGAAAGGATCTCCACCGTGTCCGCTTCCTTGCGAGGCGTCACAATGTCACTCTGACCAGGCCGCCGGCGATCCAACTCCGCCTGAATCTCTTCCGCAGCCAAGGGCAGCCGCGGCGGACAGCCGTCGATGACCACGCCGATGCCCGGACCGTGACTTTCGCCCCAGGTGCTGATGGTGAAGAGCTTTCCGAAGGAGTTCGGCATGGACTACCTCAAGGTGCCGCCGGCCCCGGAGCCGGGCAAGTGAGAACTCCGGCGAAGAACCCACCCAAACGTAACCCTCACGCGTCCCATATCGCCGTTTACAAGTCCCGCGGAACCCCTTCCACTCGGGTGACCGGAGCACTCGCTCCCGCCCGTCGTTTTCCTCCGTTCGCATGATGCTGCGTCTCCCGCTCCTCGCTGGCCTGATCCTCGCCTCCGCGCTGGCCTCCGCCCAGAACGCTCCCGCGGGGGCGAATGCCACCGGGCCCCGCGAGGAGATGATCGACCAGATCAAGCTCGCCGATGCCCCGCTGGACACCGTCCTGCAGCTGCTCGAGCAACTGACCGGCCGCGTCATCATCCGCCCAGCCACCCTGCCGACCGCGAACTACACGCTGGTCATCACGCGACCCATGCCGAAGAGCGAGGCGATCCTCGCCCTCGAAACCGCCCTGGCGATGAACCAGGTTGGCGTCGCCCCGATGGGCGATTCGTTCCTCAAGGTCGTCGCCCTCCCAAGCCTGCGCACCGAGGTCCCGCGCATGCTCGTCGGCCGCGCCAGCGACCTTCCGTCCAGCGGCACCGTGATGGCCAAGGTGTTCCAATTCGACTTCCTCCGCGCCAACGAGTTCGTGCCGCAGCTCGCCCAGTTGCTCAATCCGCAGCTCGGCGGCCCGATCCTCTTCGAGAAGACGAACGCGGTGATGATCACCGACTCCGTCAGCACGCTGCAGCGGATCGAGGCCCTCGTCGCGGAGTTGGACAAACCCGTCACCGCCAACCTCGCGCCGAAGTTCTACCAGCTCCGCTTCGCCAAGGCCTCCGTCCTCGTCAACCAGCTCCGCACCACCCTCCAGGGCGTGGTGCAAACCCAGCTCGGATCCGCCACCACCTACTCCGCCGACGATCGCACGAACCAGGTCATCCTCATCTCCGATCCGCGGCAGCACGCGTTCTTCGACGACCTGATCCGCCAGCTCGACGTCAAGGCCGACCCCAACACCCGCAACGAGGTGATCTACCTGCGCCACGCCGCCGCGAAGGACGTCTCCTCCCTCATCAGCCAATTGGTCAGCGGCCAGAACAAGGCCACCTCCACCACGGGCCAGCAATCCGTCCGGCCGGGCACGGTCGCCAACACGCCGGC
>CAZEJZ010000103.1:0-8463 GCA_964512415.1 uncultured Opitutaceae bacterium | reverse complement strand
TTGACCCGCTGGCGTCACCGGCATGCACAGCATGCCGCCTTCGCGCGTGCCGGGCTGGCTTCGGTGTCGCGCGCTTTGACGGCCGACAACGAGGGCCTGCGCGTTGAGTGAGGCCCCGCGGGCGGCATCCTCGCGTTGAGTCCGATCGCGCTGTCTGCGGACGGCGTGGGGGTGGCGCGTGGACGGCGCGGACCGAGGCGCACGAGGGGTCTCCGGCGAAGAGTGACCGGATCGTCAATTGGCTCGCCGCGTTCGCGTGAGCGCTTCAATCTGATCGGGCATGAAACGATTCCCCTTCCTCGTTGGCCTGCTCCTGTGGGCGGGTCTTTTTTCGGTGTCCTCGGCCCAGAATCAGCTGACCTCGTCAGAAGCCGCGGAGGGCTGGCAGCTGCTCTTTGACGGCAAGAGCCTCAACGGCTGGCGCGCGAGCGAAGCGCCGGCGACGTTTTCCGTGAAGGAGGGCTGCATCGTCGTCCTCGGCCGTCGGGCGCACCTTTTCTACGAAGGCGCCGTGGGCGGTCACTCCTTCCGCAACTTCGAGCTGAAGCTCGACGTGAAAACGTTTCCCAAGGGCAACTCCGGCGTGTATTTCCACACGGCGTTCCAGGAGTCCGGTTGGCCGACGAAGGGTTACGAAGTGCAGGTGAACAATTCGCACAAGGATCCCAAGCGCACCGCGGGACTGTACGGCATCAAGGACAACTTCGACGCCGTCGCGAAGGACAACGAGTGGTTCACGCTGCGCGTGAAGGTGGAGGGCAAGCGCGTCCGCACCTGGGTGAATGACCGCCTGATCACGGATTACACGGAGGAAGCGAACCCGGTGCGCGAAGGCGTCTACAAGGGTCGCCTGATCGACTCCGGCACGATCGCTCTCCAGGGCCACGATCCCGAAAGCCAGATTCACTACCGGAACATCCGGATCCGCCTGCTGCCCTAAGCGGGCGTCGGCTCGTTCGTCCGCCGGAGCCAGATCTGCCCCCCGCCGCCCTCGGCGCAGAGGGGCAGGTGCTCGCGGAGGAACGCATGGCGGCGGTTGAAGAGCCAGCCGGTGAAGAGCTCGACCGCGAAGGCGCGGTTGTACATGAGGAATGCGCGGAGCAGGTACTGCTCGTTCCACGCGCGTCCCTCGTCGAACCACTCACGCGGGTAGTCGAGGTTCCCGGCCACGTCGTGCACGTGCACCCGCACGCCGGGAGCGAGGCGCGGCAGGACGCGGAAGAACAGGTGGTTCACGTCGCTGCCGATCTTGCTTACGTGCGATGAGTCGATGAAGAGCACGTCGCCGTCGCGCAGCGCGTCGAAGGTGTCGAGCGGCACCTCCTGCACGCGTTGCTCCCGCAGCGTGACGCGCCCGAGGTCCTCGGGCTTGAGCAGGGGACGCAGCCGGGCCATGTCGGGGTCGATGAACGTGAGCTCCATCCGGCGCCCGAAGACGTGCTCGTTGAGGTCGAGCATGGCGGCGGAGCTGAAGCCTGAGCCGACCTCGATGACCCGGCGCGTGCCGAGCGTGCGCAGCATCGACCAGAGCATGATGGCGTCGAAGCAGCCGTACGATGGATTGCGGAGATGAAAGCGCCAGCCTTCACGCGGCTGCTCAGGAAACGGTTGTTCGCGGTAGAATCCCGCGAAGCGTTCCAGCAGCGCGTCCTGTTCGGCCGCGTGCAGTTCGAGCGCGGGGAACGGCGGCTCGCTCGGCGCCTCGGCGAAGGCCCGCGCGACTTCGGCGCGTGACGGGAGCGGCGAGTAGAAGTGTCCCGGCGGGAAGGCCACGCCCGCCTCGGCGAGGGCGCGCTCCGCGGCCTCCGCCCGGCGCTCGAGGCGGCGCACGAAGCGGAAGCGCCGCAGCAGGGCTTCAAGCACGCTCATCCCCCGAGCATGCGGAGAGGTCCGCGACCGGCGCAACCGGTTTCTCCGGCGGCGCATCGACTGGTGGCATCCACGGGAAGAGGCTCGCCCCCGGCCGGCGGGGTTGCCAACGTCGCGCTGCGTCACCGCCCATGAAACTCAGCATCGTGATCCCCTGCTACAACGAGGTGGCCACCCTGCGTGCGGTGGTGGACCGCGTGCGGACAGCGCCGGTGGAGCGCAAGGAGATCATCATCGTCGATGATTGCTCCACCGACGGGACGCAGGCGCTGCTGCGCGCGGAGATCGCGCCGCTCGTGGACCGCGTGATCTACCACTCCTTCAACCGCGGCAAAGGGGCGGCGTTGCGGACCGGATTTGCGCAGGCGACCGGCGACGTGGTCATCGTGCAGGACGCCGACCTCGAGTATGATCCGGCGGAGTATCCCCGGTTGCTGCGTCCGATTGTGGAAGGCCGGGCGGACGTGGTCTTCGGCTCGCGCTTCGCCGGCGGCGAGGCGCATCGGGTGGTTTACTTCTGGCACATGGTGGGAAACAAGTTTCTCACCCTCGTCTCGAACATGGCGACCAACTTGAACCTCACCGACATGGAGACCTGCTACAAGGTCTTCCGCCGGGAGATCCTGCAGCAGATCACGCTGGAGGAGGATCGCTTCGGCTTCGAACCGGAGATCACGGCGAAGGTCGCGAAGCTGAAGTGCGCCATCTACGAAGTGGGCATCAGCTACTACGGTCGCACCTACGCGGAGGGAAAGAAGATCGGCTGGAAGGATGGCGTGCGGGCCTTGTACGCGATCCTGAAGTACAACCTCTTCCGGTGACCGCCGGAGGGGGTCACCGTCGCTGTGATGTTCTTCAAGGGAGCGTGGCGTCCGGCAGAAGGTTGGGGGCGGTGGGCGGTGGTGATTTCTACGGCCGCGTTCGTGCTGCTTTGGGCGTCGTGGCTGTGGGCCATCGGGAGTCGCTTTGAAGTGGTGGCGGGCGGCGCCGATTCATCGGGATACCTCAACAGCGCGCGGTTGTTTGCCGAAGGGCGCTGGTCCACCGAGCTGCGGATTCCCGTGGAAGTGCGTTCGGTGGCGCGTCCGCACGAATTCATGCCGCTCGGCTTCACTGCGGGCGGCGGCGAGGGTCAGGCGGTGCCGACGTATCCCCCGGGCCTGCCGCTGCAGTTTGCGCTGGCGAGTGTGGCCTTGGGCTGGACATGGGGCCCCCTCGTCGTGGGTCTGGGGCTCGCGGCGGCGTTTCCGATCCTGATGGTGTGGGCGGCGCGCGAACTCGAGTTGTCTCCCGTCTTGGCTCTGGCCGGCGCGGGGGTGCTGATGGTCTGTCCGGTCACGCTCTTTGGCGCGCTGCAACCCTTGAGCGACCTGCCGGCGGCGGTGTGGAGCCTTGCGGCGTTGGTCGCCGCGTTGCGGGCAGGGCGCTCGCCCGCGCAGGCGGGCGGGGCGTCGCTGGTCTGGTCGATGATCTGCGGGGCGGCGGTGGCGATGGCCGTCGCGGTGCGGCCCACGAGCGCGCTGGTGATCCCGGCCCTCATGGTGATTCTGGGCCATTGGCGTCGCTGGATCGGCGCGACGGTGGGTGGGTTGCCGGGGGCGCTGCTGCTGGCAGTCTACCAGTCCGTCTTGTATGGTCATCCGCTCGCGAGCGGCTACGGCAACATCTTCGCGGCGTTGGGAGCCGAGTGGGTCGGAGTCACCGTGCGGTTCTACGCCGAATGGCTCCCGCGCCTGCTCCCTGGGGTCGTGGTGCTGCTGCCGCTGATCGGGGTGTTCTTTCTCCGCGATGCGGGGCGACTGCGGCGCATGCTGGGCTTGGGGGTGTGGGTCGTGGCCTTGGGCGGGTTCTACGCGACCTACCCCGTCACCCATGAGGTGTGGTGGTGTCTGCGGTTCCTGCTGCCGGCTTTCCCGGCGCTGGTGCTGGCGGCGATGATGGGCTGGCAGGCGATTGCCGAGCGCGGGCTGGGCCCCCGTTCCGCCGCGTGGAACGCGGTCGGGGCGGCGGTGCTGGCGATCTGGGCGGGGGTCCTGACCTCGGTGTGGTTGCCGCGATTGCATCTGGGCGCGATCGGTCCGTCGGAGCGCGTGTACCGCGAAGCCGGTCGCTGGGTCGCGGGAAACCTGCCGCCGGACGCCGTCGTCTCCAGCTTCGCGACCTCTGGCGCGCTTTACTACTATTCGTCCGTGGCGACCCTGCGATTCGACGATCTCCGGCCGGAGTCCGGCCCGGAACTGCTGCGCCGCTTCCATGCGGCGGGTCGGCCGGTGTTCGCGTTGGTGTTCGAAGCGGAACGTCCGCGGGCCGAGGAGCGCCTACCCGGGGCGCGCTGGCAGCCGGTGCGCACGTTTGGTGGACTTCGGCTCTGGCGGCTGGAACCTGATTCCTGATGTCCACGTTGGAAGATGAACGCGGCCCGCGGCAAGGCGGGCGATGGGTGTGGCGGACCGTCTATCTGGTCTGCGTCGCGGCCTTTCTGTTCGCGTTCTCGCGTCACTCTGCGCCCGAGGTGGGCTTCACCCGACTGATCTCGGTGGGCGATCGGGTGGCGCCGGCGACGGTGCCGTTGCTGCGCGCCACGCCGCACTACGTGCATGAGGACTCGTTCGGTTACGATGGCACGTACTACGCGCAGATCGCGTTGCATCCGCTTCTGCAGGAGCCGACGTTGGACGTGGCGCTCGACAATCCCCATTACCGGGCCCGCCGCGTGCTCGTGCCCTGGGTGGCCTGGGTGATGGGAGCGGGTGAGCCTTGGTGGGTCCTGCAGGCGTACGCGGTGGTGAACGCTCTGTGCTGGCTTGGCTTCGCAGGGTTGCTGCTGGCGTGGTTCCCGGCGGACGGGTGGCAGAACTTCCTGCGTTGGGCGGGCTTCCTTTTCTCGGCCGGAGTCTGTCTCAGTGTCCGGCACGCCCTCCTTGATGGTCCCGCTCTTCTGCTCACGGCGTTGGCGGTGCGGGCGGTCGAGCGGGGTGGGCAGCGCCGGGGCGTGGCGTGGCTGGCTTTGGCGGCGATGACGAAGGAGACGAGTGTGCTTTCGGCTGCGGTCCTGCTCGATGTCTGGCCGCGGACGGTGCGGCAGTGGGCGGGTCTGGCCGTCCGGGGACTGGTGGTCGTGGCGCCGCTCGCGCTCTGGATGCTCTATGTTGCCCATCGCTTCGGTCCCGTCGCCGATGCGGGGGATGGCAACTTCACCTGGCCTTTGGCGGGGCTGGTCGGCAAGGGCGTGGAGTTGATGCGGGGAGTGTTCGCATACGGCTTTCGTCCTCCGGACCTGCTGGGTCTGGCGGCGTTGCTGGGAACGTTGGTGCAGTTCCTCTTCCTCGTCCTGTGGTGGCAGCCTCGGGCGGCGTGGTGGCGGGCGGCAGTGCCGTTCGCCGTCCTGCTGATGTTCGTCTCGCAGCCGGTGTGGGAAGGATTCCCGGGAGCCTATCCGCGGGTGCTGCTGCCTCTCGCGCTGGCGTTCAATGTTCTCGCGCCGCGCGGCGTGCGGTGGCTGCCGCTCCTGCTGGCCGGCAATCTGGCGGTGCCGCTCGGGCTCAGTCAGTTGACGCCCCCGCCCGGCGAATTCCTTCGGGTGGAAACGGCGGCGGTGCGCGTCATCCGGGCTGAAGGTTGGTACCCGGCGGAGGCCGACGAAGGACGGACCTGGCGCTGGACGGCGGCGACCGGAACGCTGCGGGTGGAAAACCCGGGAGACCGCCTCGTCACGCTGCGCCTCCGCGGGGAGGCACGCGGCATGGCGGAAGGGCACCTTGTGTTGCGGGTGGATGGGGTGGAGGCGTGGCGTGGCCCGTTGGCATCGAAGCGGGGCCCCTTTGTGACCTCGCCGCTCACGGTGGCGGCGGGGGCGCGGGTCACGTGGGAGTTTGCGGCGACGACGCCGCCGCGGGTGCCCGGGAACGGGGACGCGCGCGAACTCTCCCTCGCGCTGTACGATCTCGTCATTGAGCCGGTGGCGGCCGCAGGGGGTGGACCTTGACGGAGCGTCGCGGTCGGTCTGACCGGGCCGGTTGGAGGCCGCTTTCTGTGTTGCAAACCCGGGCTCCCTGCAGCGGTCTCCGGGCTGTTCACCCTCTCGTCCTGGCGGTGTTTTCCCCTTCGAAGACCTTCATTCTGCTCATCGTGAGTCTTGCCGGCGTCGCCTGCGCCGCCCCGGCGGAGCCACGGTCGGCGGTGGCCGATGGAATCGTGTTGCCGGAGCAACTCTTTCCGACGCTGGAGCGCGTGCTCGCGTCGGCACTGCGGCAGTCGCCCAATGCGCTTAGGGCTTCGGCCGACGTCCTCATCGCGGAGCAGATGGAGGAAGTTGCCCGGGCCCGGCTGCGTCCCTACGTCGGTGGCAGCGGCACGTACAGTGCCGCTCAGGAGCGCCGGTTGGATCGAGCCGGCGCCTATCCGGCCCAGAAGCTGACTTACAATTTCGGCCTGACCCAGCCCCTTTATCATTGGGGGGCGCTCCGCGACGGCGTGCGGGTGGCCCAGATTTCTGCCTTGATCGCGGAGAAGAATCAGGCGGAGGCGATGCGGATCCTGATCTTGGATCTCCGGCAGGTCTTCCTTCGTTTGGTGGTGGAGAAGGCCGGTCTCAAGCGCATGGAAACGATGGTGAAACTGGCCGAGGAGGATCTGCGGGCGATCGAGTCCCGCATCGAGTCCGGCGCGGCACCGAAGGCGGAACTTTTCGGGGCGCAGCTCCGGGTCGAGGAGGCGCGGTTGGAGTGGGAGCGGGGAATGGAGGCCCTGCGGTTTAACCAAGCCGCGCTCGAGCGACTGGCCGGCATCCCTCCGCTCGCCGCCGAGGACATCCCGGACGCGATTCCGCCTCTTCCCCCAATGCCTGGCGGGCCGGGACCGTGGCTGGCGCGCTTCAGCGGGGACCGGGATGCGGGTGGCGACTTTCGGCTCGCGGCGCTGAATCTCCAACTCGAGCAGGAACGTCTCAACTTTCGGATCACCGACGTGAATCTCCGGCCCAAGTTCAATGTGGTGACGGGGGCCATGCAGGATGAGGTCAGCTACACCGGAAGCCCGGCGGACCGGGCGCGCATCCAGTCCTTCTACGCCGGCATCAATCTCACGTGGACGGTCTTCGACGGGCACGCGACGCGTGCGCAGCGCAAGGCGTCCCTGCTGCGAACGCGGCAGATCGAGGGCGAGCGGGATACGCGGCGGACGGAAGTGGTGGAGCGGGCGCGCAATCAGGCGCGTCTCCTCGAGATCGCCCAGCGCCAGACCGCCGTCAGCGAGGGGCGCCTGGCGCAGCTCGATGGGTTGGTCCGTTTTCAGCAGGATGAAGTGACCCGGGGCAACCTGTCCCGCCGCGACGCCGCGTCCGTGATGCTCTCGCGGGATGACGTGCTGGTGCGGACGTTTGCGTATCGCGTTGAGTATCTCGGCCGGCTGGCTGAGTTCCTGTCCATCATCGGCCATGATCCGTTGTTGGCCCGACTTTCCGAACCCCGTCCATGAGCTCGCGTTCCCCTTTCTCCCGCGCCGTCGTCCTTGTTGTCGTGGCCTTGCTGCTGGCCGGGGTTGGTTACGTGGTCTGGGTGCGTTCCGTTTCGGAGGTACGGACCGAGCCGGTGCGTCGGGGCAAGGCGGTCAACGCGGTCACGGGCAGCGTGACGGTGGCGGCGGAGTTCGTGGCGACGGTGCGGGCGTCCGTCCCGGGCCGGATCACGCGAACGGCCTTGGATGTCGGCTCGGCGGTGAAGGCGGGCGACTTTCTCGTGCAGTTGGACACCGTCGACTTGGAACTGGAGATCGCCTCGACGGAGGAAAATCTGGGCACGGCCCGGCGGCGCGTGGAGGTGGGGTCGGTCACCCGGATAGAACTGGAGAATGCGCGGGTCGATCTCGGCAATCTGGAGCGGGCGGTCACCATGGGCACGGCTTCGTCCGTCGACCTCGACCGTTCGCGTCGCAACGTGAAGGCGATCGAGCAGCGTCTCGCGCTGGAGACGCTGGCCAACGAAGCCGCGATCGCGCAGCTGGAGAACGCGCTCGCGGTGAAGCGTCGTCAGCGGGAAAAGATGACGGTGCATGCGCCTGCGGATGGCGTGATCACGGAGGTTTTCGCCCGTCCCGGTGACCTGATCAGCGGCGAGTCACCAATCGCCACGCTGATTTCGACGCGGCGCACGGTGGAGGCCAAGATCAGTGAGGAGAACTTCTCCGGCGTTCGCATCGGCCAGCGCGCCTCCGTGCGCTTCCTGGGGTACGGCGACGAACGTTTCGATGCGCGGGTTTCGAAGCTGCTGCCGACGGCGGATGCGGCGACCCAGCGCTATGTGGCGTTTCTGGAAGTCGAGGTGCCGCCGGAGCGACTTCTCCCCGGCCTCACCGGTGAGGTGAGCGTGGTGGTGGGGGAACGTCCGCAGGCGCTCATCTTCCCGCGGCGGGCGCTTTTCGACGGCAAGGTCTACGTCGTCCGCGACGGTCGGGTGGAGCTCCGGACCGTGCGCACGGGATTCGTGAGTCTCAACGAGGTCGAGGCGCTCGAGGGCCTGGCGGAGGGAGAACGGGTCTTGGTGGAGAATCTTGATCAGGTGCGTGCCGGGGACCGGGTGCGCCTCGCTGGGGGAGCTC
>CAZEJZ010000102.1:0-8545 GCA_964512415.1 uncultured Opitutaceae bacterium | reverse complement strand
GAGCCTTGGTCCCACCCCGGAACTAGGTCATCGACAACAGGAATTCCTGGGCGGCCCGAGCGGCGCGGGCGGGATCGGCTTGGAGGAAGAAGTGATCGCCGGGGAACGTTCGGGCTGTCAGCGGGCCTGCGACGAGCGAGCGCCACTCGGCGAGATCGGCGGCGCTGACGAGTGGATCGCGCTCACCGCCGAAGGCAGCGACGGGGCAGCGGATTTCGGGTCCGGCGGAGTGCTGGTAGCTCTCGTAGAGTGCGATGTCCGCGCGGAGAGTCGGAAGGACGAGGGCGAGCAGTTCTGGATTGGCGAGGACGGCGGGGGGGATCCCGTTGTAGCGGTCACGCAGCGCGGTGACGAATTCGTCATCCGGCAGGCCGGCGAGAAGCGGTGTGGGAAGCGGATGAATCGGCGGGCGGGCACCGGCGAGGATGAGAGCACGCGGGCCGGGGCGGCCGGTGGCCTCAAGGTCACGGGTCAGGGCGTAGGCGAAGAGGGCGCCGAGACTGTGGCCCATCACCGCGTAGGGCGGAACGAGGAGGGGGGCCAGCTCCAGCCGCAGGCGTGCGAGCGCCTCCGCGAATGACGTGACGGGCTTTTCGCGCAGCCGAGTTTCGCGGCCTGGAAAGCGAATGGCCCACAGCTCGATGCGCGGATCGAGGTGCGCAGCCCACGGAAAGTAGGCGGAAGCGCCTCCTCCGGCGAACGGAAACGCATAAAGACGCAGCGTTGCCGCCGGAGATGCTTTCACCCGATGGAGCCATGCCGAAGGGGAGGGAGACACGATGGGAGAAAAGGAGGTGAGACGAGCGACGGAGTCGGCGGAAGATCCCCGATCGCCGCTTGGAGCGTGGCGCGGGGAGATGCCCCCCGTCGAGATTCACCTGGCGGATGCCTCTCAACCGATGCGCGTCGGCTGTCGCGGCGGCTCAGAAATTGATCTGGATGCCGGTGTTCGTCTGGTACTGCAGCTCCTCGATGCCCGGTGCGGGCTGGCCATCAAAGACCGCGCTAAACTTCGTCATCAGGGACATCCGCTTCGTGAGCTGCGTCTTGAGTCCGACGGAACCGTTGTAGATGAGGTACTGGGAGTCCTCGAGGGATTGGAAGAAGAAGAACGTCTGCTCGAGTGAGAGCGTCGGTGTGAACGCGTGGTTGAAGATCTGGTAGGCGCCGAAGCCCACATGCTGGTTATCCACGTCAGAGACAAAATCCTTCTGCCCGAACGAATATCCGACTCCGGGCGCGACCATCAGCAGCGTCTTGGGATTGCGGACGAGGGTGGTGGCGATGCCGACGAGTTCCTCGGTGCGGTGGAGGATCTGCTTCGGGCGGTCGCGCATCGCGGTCGTGCGGGAAACGAGCCGGTACTTCTCGTTGAAGATGTAGTCGTACTGGAACGAAGCGGAGATGTTGTTCACGTAAGGCGGAGCGGGTTTCGCTTGCCCGTGATTGTAGCTACCGGTGAGGGAAGCGATGTGCTTGGGAGTGGCGCGCTCGACGACGAAATTGATGCCGATGTTGCGTGACGCATCGATACCCAGGGCGGGGGCGGCGCCGGACATGTAGCCGATGTTGATTTGAATGCCGCGCGTCCAGTGGACCTGGTTGGCGCCGGTTGGAGGAGTTGTGACTTTGGCGCCGTGCGAACCGCCGAGCGTTGGGGCGCTGGCGGAGGCGACAGGGGGCTCAGCCTCGCTTGGGGACGCGGCGACTGCGGGCGTGCCGCCGGAGTTGGCCCCGCCGCTCCGCGTCTTGATGGCGCTCAGCGGCACGTTCAGGGTGCCGAGGACCGCGTCCTTGAAGATCAGGTGTTCGGCGGACTCGCCGGCCACCTCTCCCACCAGCGTGGTGCCGTTGGTCAGGACGACGGTCTGGACTTCGGCGGCGCGGCAGACGGCAACGGCGAGAAGCAGGAGGCTGAGGGTTGGGAAGAGGGTGCAAAGGAGACGCTTCATGACGGGAAAGGGTAAAGGATCTTAAGGGAGAGAGAGGATCAGGCGAAGGGAGGGGAGCGGGATGACGGGGGGCGGGAACCGGGGAGCGCCAGTCGGAAGGGGGTGGGAGACGAAGAGTGACGGGGCGGGAGGCTGCTTTTTGGTGGTCCCGAAAGTCATTGAGTCCATGGAATGGATTCACGTTTCCTCGCGTCGTGGTACCATTCCTTTGGCCACATCGGTAAGACTCTTGCGCTCCTTGGTGGTGAATCGCCAAGGAGCGCTTTTTTTCGGGTCACGACCGCTCGGGAAGCGCCCAAAAAAAAGTCGCCCCGTAGGGCGACTTTGGAGACGTGACGGAACGCTTACTCCTTGGCCTTGGGGCTCTGGGCGAAGAAGACCAAGAGGCCGATGATCGGCGTCAGGAGCAGGGACACGAAGAAGTTGCCCCAGAAGCCGAATTTGCGGGACTTACCCAGGTATCCGATCAAGGCGGAGACGAGGACGAGCGGAAGAATTGCGAGGATGGCAGCGAGCATGGAAGGAAGAGAGTGGAGGTTGGGGGGGAAGGATTACTTCTTGGCGGCGGCGACCTCGGACTTGAGGGACTCCGCGACGCCTTCGCCGACTTTGATCTGGCGTTTGAACTCATCCTTCATCTTGGCTGCGTCGAAGGTGAGGAGTGTGCCGCCGGACTCAAAGTGAGCGGAGAAGACGCGACCGAGCGCGTAGGTAGTGGCACCCGCCATGACGGGGACGGCGGCCATGCCGCCGATCGTGCCGACGACCGGGATCGCCTTCACGAGGCTCGCGACGACGCCGCGACCGAGGCTGATGCCGCTGACCGTGGCGAGGAGGGAGGCGATGACGCTGCGGGTGCGCTCGGCGTCGAAGTCTTGACCGTAGGCTTCGCAGATGTCTCCGAGCATCTTGACCTGAACGCCCGTTACGGCGGCGATATCGACGAGCGGAAGCGGTACCAGACCGGCGGCCATGGAGTAGACCGTGTGCCGGCGGATGAGCGCGTCAGCGTTTGAGGATGCGGACGGCGTCTCGGCCGTCGCGGGGGGGGCTTCAGTGGACATGGATTTCCTTTGGCGTGAGTTGCGGCAGGTGAATCTACCGCGAGAGAAGGAGGAAGGCGGTGCGCCGGGGTGTCAACCGGCAAACCTTGCCGTTGCCAGCTTGTCGCATTAGCTGCGGCGCTTCTTGGGTGAGTCCTCGAACGCCTTCACATGGTGTTCGCCCTCGAGGAAGCGGCCGTAATCCATCTTCAGGACGCGGTCGGCCTGGGCGAAGTAGGCGTCGTCGTGGGTGACGGCGACGACAGTTTGGCCGCGAGCTTTCATGGCGGGTAGGAGCTCGGTGTAGAAGAAGCGGCGGAAGACCGGGTCCTGGTCGGCGGCCCACTCGTCGAAGACGAAGATGGGGCGGTGTTCCGTTTCGGCGAGGGCGAGGGCGAGGCGCTTTCGTTGGCCGGTGGACAGGGCCGTCGTGGTGAGTTCCCCGTTGGCGATGTCGACCTTTCCCGCGAGTTCCATGGTGCCGAGTTGTTCGCGCAGATGGGCCTCGTCAGCCTGGCTCAGTCCGATGAGCCGGCGAAACAGGAAGAAGTCGGTGAAGATGGGCGTGAAGAGGTTCCGGTAGGAGGCCAGTCGGTCGGCGGAGACGGGCTTGCCGTTCCAGAGCAGCTGCCCGATTGCCGGCTCGTAGAGACCGGTGAGGACTTTGAGGAACGTGGACTTGCCACTGCCGTTGCCGCCGACGACGAAGACGATCTCGCCGGCCTTGAGGTGGAAGTCGAACGGCTGGAGCTGGAAGCCGTGCGGTCCGTTTCCTGGCGTGGGGGCGTAGGCGAACCCGGTGCTGACGCAGGCGATGGACTCGAACGGCTCGGTCTGGATGGGCTGCCGCTCGACCATGGCCTCGAGCTCGCTGCGCGGATGGCGGAGATCGTTCTCGAGGGAGTCGATGTTGGTAATGGACGCCGCGGCGCGGGCGAGGGCGGGGATGGCCATGACCACGTCGCTGATGGGACCGGTCGCGAACAGGAGGATCGCGAGGACTGGAGCAACGACGGGGACATCGCCCGGACGGAGATTCGGCAGCAGGAAAAGGATGCCCGCGATGGTGAAGAGCATGAACGTCTGGCTCAGCAGGGCCGACTGGTTCATGGTCTTGCCGGTCTTGATGCGGAGCGCGGCGGTTTCGTTGATGACGTTCCAGATTTCGGTGCCGAAGAAGTCATCGCTCTTCTTGCGGTTCAGCTTGAGCTGCTTGTAGCCGGACATCACGCCATCGACATTGTGGAAAAACGCGTTCTCCAGCCGCGTGGCCTCCCCCAGCTCGCGGGAGAGGGTGTGGCTCTTCTGCATGTAGAGATACACGGCGGTGCTGACCATGATCAGCGTGATCGCGAGCGCCCACATTGACAGGATGCCGATGGACACGAGGACGAAGACGAGCATGAACGCCGAGGAGGATGCGTTGATGATTGACCCGGCGGCGTAGGACAGGGCGATCGAGTCTGTTGAGAGCGTGTTCACCACGCGACCCCGGTCGATGCGTTCGAAGACCGCGAGATTCGTGGTCTTGATCCCATCGATGATGCGCACGCGCAGGTTCCGGATGATGCCCTCAAGGATCCGGTTTGTGCGGTTGAGCACGTATTCCTTGGTGACCCAGAACGCGATGAGACAGATCGCGAACAGGAAGAATTCGCGCATGTGCAGTTCGCCTGGACGCAGCTTCTTGGCGGTCTGGATGGCCAAGCTGACGCTCAGGCCGTTGACGAGGCCGGAGAACAGCGCGAGGGCCACAAGGGTGCCGCTGAACTCCGGCGACTCGCGGCGGATGAAGGCGATGAACTTTTTCAAAAGGTCGGAGGGAATCGAGAGCGGCGCTCAGCGCGCCGTCGCGGCGTCGTCGGCCCGAGCGTCGATCTGCGGCGGCAGTGGGATCTTCGCCGTCACCTTTGGTGAGAAGAGGCGCAGCCGCTTCCATTGCGCCTCGAACTCATCCTCCAGCGGACCGAGGTCCGCGATGAAGGTACGCTCGCGTAGGGCCGGCTGAAGGTAGGCGGGACCGAGCAGGATGTCGCGATTCACGAAGGTGCGCGACGGCTCGACCGTGTTGGCGTAGAGGCTGTGGTTCGTGAGCGCCCCGCTCACGGCCGGATCGAGCAGGTAGTTGATGAAGAACTCCGCCGTGGCCTTGGCCTTTGAAGCACGGGGGATCACGAAGCTGTCGATCTGGACCAGCTTCGCGCTGCTCGCGAAAACAAAGCGGATGTTGGGATTGCTCTTCAACGCATCCGCGGCGTCGCCGCTCCAATTGACCGAGAGCTTGATCTCGTTGCGCGCGAGTGCGGAGGGGAGTTGGGTGGAGAGATAGCGGATGCCCAGCTCACCGGTTTCGGCAATGAGTCGATCCGTGACCTTTTGCAGCGCGCTCGCGGTCGCTTCGTTCGGGCCGACCCCTTCGTCCATCAACGCCGCCGTGAGCGCCACCCGCGGTTCGTCAAACAGGGCGCGGTAGCCGTACATCAGCAAGTCCTCCTCGCGGGTCGGCATGCGCAGGCTGAACGTCTTCGGGATGTAGCGGACGTACTCGCGGTTGAAGGTGGTCCCGAGGCAGCTGTGGAAAAGCGGGACCGAGTATTGCAACTCTGGATCGTAGGGGGAACGAAAGAAGATCGGGCTGACTCCGCCGAGATGCGGCACATTCGCCTTGTTGATCGGTGCGAGCAGGTTCTGGCGGATGAAACGCTGCACGACGTAGTCGCTCGGCATCAGCAGGTCGAAGTCATCGGGCCGCGCCGCGGCGATCTGCTTAAGCTCGGAATTGCTTTCGAACGACGCGATATCCAGCTCCACGTGGTAGTCCTCCGCGAACTTCTCGAGCAGCGCGGGATCGAGCTGATCGCGCCAGATCAGCAAGCGAAGGCGCGAGGCAAGCGGGTAGGGAGGTGGCGTCGGGCGGTGAGCCCGCAGCCAGCGCTCAAAACGGTTCAGTCCTTCGTTCGCGGGACGCCGGTTGCAGCCCGCGCCGGCGGCGATCAGACCAAGCCCGCCGAGCGCGAGGGCCTTGAGGTGACCGCGCCGGGTCTGGCGCGCGTCGCCCGTTCGCTGGTCGGGAAAGCTCATGGGGCTTTGCCGTCGCCAGTGCCTTGGGCACCCGACGAGCGCTTGGGGGCGGGG
The DNA here is from genome assembly GCA_964512415.1 of uncultured Opitutaceae bacterium. Classification (GTDB taxonomy): domain Bacteria; phylum Verrucomicrobiota; class Verrucomicrobiia; order Opitutales; family Opitutaceae; genus UBA6669. Next base: position 2,415 of record CAZEJZ010000102.1, on the reverse strand, counting down.
GACATACCCTTGGCGGGGGCCGGGGACGTCGGGTTCGAACGCGGCGAGTCAGTGGGCCGGGTGTTCGCGGGCGGCTTGCTGTCGTTGTCCGCAGGGAGGTTGAGCATCAGAGGCAGTCCGTTCTCTTTGTTGCCAAAGACCACCACCTTCGAGTTGTCCGACTTTGCCAACTCCAGCGTCGCTTGAATACCCGCATAAGTCAGGTAATCGCGAAACGAGCCCGAGGCCGCCACCGACTCTTGGAAAGCTCGGATACCGTCGGCCTCGATGCGTTTGCGCTCCGCCTCGCTCTGGGCCTGCTGGATGCGGTACTGGTACGCTAGGGCGCGTTGCTCCTCGACTAACTTGGCCTGCACGGCATCGAGCACCTGTTTCGGGAAGATGATCTGCTTGATCAGCAAGTCGTCCAGGGAGACGTAGCGCTGGGCGATTTCCCCCATCGCTCCTTGGACCACCAACGACGAAACGTAGCCCTCCGAGCCGAACAACTCCGCAGGATCGAACTGGGAAACGGTGGCGCGAACGTGCGCTTCGATCTCCGGCTTGACCACGACATCGACGTAGCTGGGACCCACGACGGTGTGAAGAAGCGGCAGGGAAGAATGGGTCGGTCGATGGCGAATCGAGACCTCGATCTCGACCGGCAGGCCATTCTTGCACAGCGCCAGCACGGTGTGAGGCGTCTGTTTAAGCCGCAGGTCATAAACGTACAATCGATTCCACGGCATCACGATGTGAAAACCTTCGCCGTAGATGTAGTCGAGATTGGTGCCACCGGCGAAGCGCTGCCAGAGGATGCCGGCTTGGCCGGAGTCGAGGCTGACGAAGACGCGCGTGCGCAGGAAGGGCCAGAAGTAGACGACGAGGAACGAGAATCCGAGAAAGAGGAGCAGCAGATAGACGACAATTTGCTGTCTTCGGTCGGCCCACCACGAGGACAGCCGCCGCCAGCGAGTGCGAAAGAAGCCAGGTTCGTCGTTCACGCCTATGCAGAGAGGCGTTGAACCGGCATCGAGTCAATCAGCCATGTCCCGCGTGCGAGGACGTCGGTTCTAGGGTGACGGGCGCGGCGAAACTCCTGCCCAGCAAGACGGGTTGGATCGCCCCGCCACCCCGCGAGCTGCAAAACGTTGACCGCAACCGACCCGGTTGGCCGCGAGCGGCGTCGAGGCAGCCGCCCCGACCTTGGACGGGTGGATCCGGGGCTGGCGGATCCGGGTCGGCGCCCGGGTCGCCAGGGGGCCTTCGCATCGCTGCGATGCGTCTCAGGTTGTGGCGGTCGTCTTGGCTGCGGGTGGTGCGGCGCGTTCCCGCTCTTTTTCCCGGAGGTACTTCAGGAACGGTTTGCGGTACTCGGCGATGATCTGGTCCTTCACGGTCTCGAGGTCGTCCACCCCGTAGCGCAGCTTGAGCTCATCCATGGCGCCGATGTATTTCTCCGGACGCCAGCCTTCGATGTAGGACTTCAGGTAGACCTTCCCGGTCTTGCCGACGTTGGGCTTGATGATGCAATAGATCTTGGTCGTCGAGTCGGCCTCGTCCTCGGGTGCGGCGTGTGCTTCCTCCAGGGCGGACTTGCGCTCGATCAATTGCTTCGCGAGGACGCGTCCGGTTTCCAGTCGCTGACGGAATCCGGCGCGCACGCGGGGGAGGCTGACGTCGTCGAGGTTGCCTCCCGCAGCAAAGTGCTCCTTGAACGACGAACCGACTGCGTAGGTCAGCGCCGCCGCCGCCATCGGCATCGAGGCAGCTCCGAGGACGGAGCCGAAGATCGGGATGGTCTTGAGCAAGCCGCTGATGCCGATGGTGGCGATCTCCCGCGAGGCTAAGCCGCCGATGAGCGAGGCCAAGATGGACTCGACTCGATGGCGGGAGAAGGGAACCTGGTAGGCCGCCGCGAGGCCGGATAGCATCTTGAGTTGAATGCCGGTAATCGCCGCCATGTCGGCGATCGGCACCGGGATCAGCCCTGCGCCCGCGGCGAGCAAGACATGCTGTCGGATAATGGAGTCGGCGCTTGAATGGGTCGTGGCCATGGGCGTGTACGACACGATGGGGCGGAAAAGTCTTCCTTAATGAACGAGTTATATTCCTGATGGCGGCAAGCCTAAGCTTCGCAGTCGTCAACCCAGGGAAAAGAGGCGCACCACTCTGGCAGTTGCCTCGGCACCCCGGAGACTGGGAGTCGTGCCTTTTCGTTTTCCCGCCATGAAGTCCTCCCCTGAGCGCATTCGCGCCGGGGGTGCTCGCACGTCTCGCCGGCGGGGCGGAATGATGCGGCTGGGATGCCTCTCTGCGTCGGGGCAAGGCGCGGTTGAGCGCTGCGGCCTGAGCGCCGCGGAGCGGTCTGGTGCACGGGGGCCGCTCAGCCGCCGTGCTCGGCGAGCCAGCGCTCGGCCTCGATCGCCGCTTGGC
>CAZEJZ010000101.1:0-8547 GCA_964512415.1 uncultured Opitutaceae bacterium | reverse complement strand
ATGGATCGCGGTCTGCGAAGAACGGCGCAGGGGGTTGGCGGTTCCGAGCGTGTACAGGCGATCCTTGAGCACGTCGTGGTAGATCGCGGAGAGCGTGACGGCGCAGAACTGGTTGCAGAGCTGATAGACGCGATGGAACTCGTACGCCTCGTAGGCCTGCGTGCACTCCCGCTCCAGGGCAAACAGCTGATGCAGCGCCCAGCGGTCGAGCGCGTCCATCTGCGCGAACGGAACAGCATCCCGGGACGCGTCGAAGTCGCAGAGGTTGGAGAGTTGGTAGCGAAACGTATTGCGGAAGAGGCGGTAGGCCTCCGCGGCGTTGTTCAGGATCTTCTCGGACAGCGTGATGTCTTCGGTGAAGTTCTGCGACGCGATCCAGAGTCGGATGACGTCGGCGCCGTACTGGGCGATGAAATTGTCCGAAGTGGGAGGCTTTTCGTACTGGCCGGACTTCGAGATCTTCTTGCCGTCCTCGCCGACGATGAAGCCGTGGGTGAGCACCGCCTTGTAGGGGGCGGCGTTGTACGCGATGACTGAGGTCCAAAGCGAGGACTGGAACCAGCCGCGATGCTGGTCGCTGCCCTCGAGATACAGGTCCGCGGGCCACTGCGTGTCGCCCTGATTGCGACGCAACACCGCGGCGTGCGACGAGCCGGAGTCGATCCAGACGTCGAGGGTGTCACGTCCGGCGGTGAGCTCGCTTGCGGGTGGCCACCCGGCAGGGAGAGTCACGCCGCTGAGGATCTCCGCCGCCGACGCATCGTACCAGACGTTGCTGCCACGCTCGGCGATCTTCGCCGCGACCGCGCGCACCACGCCGGCATCGAGGTAAGGGGTGCGCTGGGAGTCGTAGAACGCAACGATGGGCACGCCCCAGGACCGCTGGCGGCTGATGCACCAATCCGGGCGGGCCTCGACCGCGCCGCGGATGCGATTCTCACCCCACGCTGGAATCCAGCGCACGTCCGGCAGGGCCTTGAGGGCCACGCTGCGGGGCGACGGGGACGAGGCCGCGGCGTCGCGACCGTCCAGACTCACGAACCACTGGTCGACCGCGCGAAAGATGATCGGTGTCTTGGAGCGCCAGCAGTGTGGGTAGCTATGCACGTAGCGCTGGCGGGCAAACAGGGTCTGCGTCTCCGCGAGGCGCTTGAGCACGGCGATGTTGGCGGGCGAGGTTCGCTTCGCCGCAAGGTCCTCGACCGTTTCCAACGTCGAGAGCCCGACGAAATCCGCCGGCACCTGCCCGTCGTTCACGTAACGTCCGTCGTCACCCACCGGACAATAGGCGGGGAGTCCGTACCGCAATCCTGTGACGTGGTCCTCCGCGCCGTGACCGGGCGCCGTGTGCACGGCTCCGGTGCCGCTTTCGGTCGTGACGTAGTCCGCCAGAACGATGGGCGAGGGTCGATCGATGAACGGATGACGGGCGGCCAGGTGTTCCAGGTCGCGACCGGGATGGGTTGCAACCACCTGCGCCGGAGTCTCGATCTTCGCCGCCGCGAGCACGGAGCCCAGCAGCGCTTCCGCCACCACGATGCGTTCAGTGCCGAGGTCCGCCACGACGTACGTGACGTCTGGGTGCACCGCAATCGCGAGATTGGCGGGCAGCGTCCACGGCGTCGTCGTCCAGATCACCACCGACAGCGGCTTGTCGCTGGGTAGCCCGCGGGACTGCGCCACTGCGACGGGGACTGGGAACCGGACCCAGATCGCCGGGGAAACGTGGTCCCGATACTCAATTTCCGCCTCCGCCAGCGCGGTTTCGAAGGGGATCGACCAGTAGACTGGCTTCTTGCTGCGGTAGACCAGGCCGCGTTCGACGAACGCCGCGAAGGTCCGCACGATGTCCGCCTCGAACTCCGGGGCCTTGGTCTTGTACTCATGCGCCCAGTCCGCGAGCACGCCGAGCCGCTTGAACTGCGCCGTTTGACGCGCGATCCAGCCCTCGGAGAACGCGTCGCAGCGGGCCCGCAGCCCCGAGGTGGACACCGTTTCCCCCTTGGCCTGCAGCTCGCGGGCGACCTTCTGCTCGATCGGCAGCCCATGGCAGTCCCAACCCGGGACGAACGGCGTCCGGAAACCACGCAGGTTCTTGTACCGCAGCGTGATGTCCTTGAGCGTCTTGTTCAGCGCGGTGCCGATGTGCACGTCTCCGTTGGTGAACGGAGGGCCGTCGTGAAGCACGAAGGCAGGTTGGCCAGCGCGGTTGCGCTGAATGGCGCCGTACAGGTCGGATTTCTCCCACCAAGCCAGGCGAGCGGGTTCCCGCTGGACCAGATTCGCCCGCATGGGAAAGTCCGTTCGCGGGAGTTGCAGGGTGTCCTTGAGGTCTTTCGCCATGCCAAAGAAAGGGTCGCCGAGGGTATGTCGACCCCGGGGGTAGTCAAGGCAGGGCGGACCGAAAGTCGGGACCCTGCCGAAAGAAGCCCTAATCAGGGCGGTGGAGCGCGCGGCTGGCGAGCTTGAGACCGGCACTCAGGCAGGCGGAAAGGGCGATGCCGTCCCGGACGTGTCCGCCGACCAGTAACCCTGGATTGGCCTCCTCCACGGCTTGCAGGGTGCTCAGGACCTCTTCGTACCCGAGGGTGTACTGGGGAATGGCGCGCGGCCAACTCCGGTGCCGGATGAGCTGCGGCTCGCCGGTCACGCCGAGCAGGGCGCCGATCTCCTCGCGCGCCACCGCGACCGCTTGCTCGGGTGTGAGGAGTCCGCGCTCGGGATGCAGGGATCCGCCGAGCATGACGGTGAGGCCTACGTGACCCGCTGGAGCCCGGCCGGGAAAGAGCGTGGAGGAAAACAGAACGCCGAGAATGCGGCGTTGCTCGACTTCGGGGACCAGGACGCCGAAGCCGTCGAGTGGATGCCGTACCTGCTCGCGCCGGTAGCCGAGGAAGACGGATGCAACCGGCGGGTACTCGATCCGCTGGAGCGAAGCCAAAGGATGTGCGTCGGCTTTGCCGATGGCGAGGCCCGCCAAGGCCGCCGCCGGGAGGGCGAGGAGCACGGCGCGGAACGTTGCGCAGCCGGTGTCGGCCCCGCGGGTCCAGCGAACGTCCCACCCTCCGCCCGGTCCCCGCAGCACGGCGTCCACGCGCGTCCCCCTGAAAATGGCATCCGCCGGAAGCCGGGCGGCGAGCGCGGCAGGGATGCCGTGGAGTCCCTCCGGAAGCGAGACCATCCGGGCGCGCGGCTCGCCGCGTCTCCGTCGCGCCTTGGCCAACGCCAGCATGCCGCGGAGGAGGGATCCGGAACGCTGCTCGGCCTCCCACAGCTGCGGGAAAGCGTGCCGGGCCGACAGGCGGGTGGGGTCGCCGGCATAGATGCCACTGACGAAAGGCTGGAGCGCCCGGTCCACCCACTCCTGGCCCAGATGCTCCGCGACCAGCGCGGCGACGCTCACGTCCGCCGTGCGGACGCTTCCCCGGCCGCGCACAAGTTCGCGCACGATTCGGCACTTGGCCGCGCCCGAGAAGAGGGGAGTGGACAGGAACGAGAGGGGCGAAGTGGGGAGGGCGAGGACTTCGCCGCGTCGGACGAGAAACCGTTTCCGGGCCGATCCTCCGGCCACTTGCAGGCGCGGCGAGAGACCGAGCTCGTCGAAGAGCGCGGTCACGGCCGCGTCATTCAAGAGCAGGGAGTTAGGCCCCGACTCGATCAGCCATCCGTCCGGCGAGCGTTCTGTTTGCACCGGTCCTCCCACCTCAGGGGCGGCCTCGAAGACTCGGACTGGAACGCCGGCTTGCGCGAGGCGGTAGGCCGCCGTCAGACCGGTCACGCCGCCCCCGATGACGGCGATGGGTGCTGAAAAGGACGGGTCAGAGGTCACAGGGAAATCCTAGCCCAACACCCGCTCCGCGTCTGGTCATTTCTTGTGCTCCCGTGAGCGAATTCCACTCAGCGCCATCCGGTGACCGTTTCGACCAGCGCCTCCATGCAGGGGATGCGCGCCTGCGGGGTGATTCCGTGACCGAGATTGAAGATGTGCCCGGACTCGCCGCGCATGGACTCGAGGAGGCGCGAGGACTCGCGTCGCACGATCTCCGGCGTGGTCTGCATCAGCACCGGATCGAGATTGCCCTGGAGGGCGATCGTCTTCGGCACAGTCGCGCGGGCCGCGCGCAGATCGACCGTCCAGTCGACGCTCAGGACGCGGGCGCCGGTGAAGGTTTGGTCGATGAGATGGGACCCGGTGCCCTTGGCGTAGAGAATGATCGGAAAATCCTTCGGCAGGGCGGCGATGATCTGTCGGATCCAGCGCAGCGAGGCCGCCTCGTAGTCGCCCCCGGCGATGATGCCGCCCCACGAGTCGAAGATCTGGATCGCATCCGCGCCGGCCGCGATCTGCATCTTGAAGTAGGTGATGAGCGCCTCGGTCAGACGTTCGAGCAGGGCATCGAACAGCGGGCGATCGGTATAGAAGAGCAGCTTGATCCGCTCGAACTCTTCGGAGCTTCCGCCCTCGACCATATAAGTGGCGAGGGTCCAGGGTGATCCGCCGAAACCGAGCAGGGCGCGCTGCCCGCCGAGTTCCTGCTTCAGGAGCCGGAGCGTGTCGGCCACGTACTGGAGGCGCTCGGGGACGGCGTGGGCGGGGGCGAGTTGTTCGACCTGAGCGCGGGTGGCCAGTGCGAACTGCATGGCGATGCCGCCGGCATCCCGGAAGGCATACGGCTGGCCGAGCGCCTCCGGGATCACGAGGATGTCGGAGAAAAGAATGGCTGCATCGATGCCGGGAAAGCGGCGGAGCGGTTGCAGCGTCACCTCCGCGGCCAACGCCGGCGTGCGCACCATTTCGAGAAAGGAGGACTTCGCCTTGAGTTCGCGGTACTCGGGCAGGTAGCGCCCCGCCTGCCGCATCACCCAGAGAGGGGGCCGCTCCAGCGGTTGGCAGGCGCAGGCACTCAGGAAGCGTTCGCGTGAATTCATGCGGAGGAGGGGAGGGACATCGCTGCCCAGTCGCGCGGTCGGAGGAAGTAGTCGGTCAACCGCGCCTCGGGAGAATCGGCCGGAGGCGTCCAGCCGTACTCCCAGCGCACGAGCGGAGGGAGGCTCATCAGGATCGACTCGGTGCGACCGCCGCTCTGGAGTCCGAAATGGGTCCCTCGATCCCAGACGAGGTTGAACTCCACGTAGCGACCACGGCGATACAGCTGGAACTGGCGTTCCCGCTCGCCGTACGGGGTGTTGCGCCGGCGCGCGACGATCGGGCGGTAGGCGGGCAGGAAGGCGTCCCCGACGGCCCGCAGCAGCGCGAAGCTCGCCTCGAAGCCCAGCGCGTTGAAATCGTCGAAGAAGACTCCTCCCACGCCGCGGGCCTCCTGCCGGTGCTTCAGGAGGAAGTACTCGTCGCACTGGCGCTTGAAGCGGGGATAAAGTTCACTCCCGAAAGGGTCGAGCGCCGCGCGGGCGGTCCGGTGCCAGTGGATCGCGTCCTCCTCGTATCCATAGTAGGGAGTCAGGTCGAAGCCGCCGCCGAACCACCAAACCGGGGGGGCGCCATCCGCCGACTCGCCCGTGGTGAAGAAGCGCACGTTGGCGTGGCTCGTCGGTACATGAGGGTTGCGGGGGTGGAGCACGAGCGAGACCCCGACCGCCGTCCACGGGCGTCCCGCCAGTTCAGGGCGGTGCTGCGTGGCGGACGGAGGCAGGCGTGATCCGTGCACGCGCGAGAAGGCCACGCCGGCCTTCTCAAAGAGCGCCCCCTCCGCGAGCACCCGGGTCCGTCCCCCGCCTCCCTCGGCGCGCGTCCAGGCGTCCTCGACGAAGCTCGCGGCGCCGTCGTCCGCCGCCAGGGTCGCGCAGATGCGGTCCTGCAACTCGGTCAGGTAGCGTTCGACGGTGGTGAGGGTGACGGACATGACGCAGGATCAGGAGCGCGGCCGCGGAAAGCGGACGGTCGGCTGAGCGTCCGGAGGGGCGGCCTTCGCGGTGCCCTTCGTGGTTGCCGGGTCCGAAGGCCCCGGGGAAGGCTGCACGAAGGGACTGTCATCCGGGCGTTGGAACACGGTGAGCTTTGAGCCCTGCGCGAAGAACCGTTCCATGAATTCCGCCACCTTGATGTCCCGGCTCTTCGCGTCGGGGCTGCCGACCACCACGACGATCAGGCGTCGGCCCTCGCGCTCCGCCGTGGCGGCGAGACAGAACCCTGCCTTGGCGGTGTAGCCCGTCTTGAGCCCGTCGACTCCGCGCACTTTCGCGAGGAGGTGATTATGATTACGCATGACCACCTCGCGGGGCGGCGGCTGCCCGGGCCGGAAGGTCCGCTCACGCACCCCGGTGTACTTCAGGACATCCGTGTGGAGGAGAAGCTCGCGGCTGAGCAGCGCCAAGTCCCGGGCGGTCGTCATGTCGGTATCCGAGGCCTTGCGGCTGGACGGGGGCAGTCCGTGCGGGGTGCGAAAGGTCGTTTGGGACATGCCCAGTTGCTGGGCGCGGCGATTCATCTCGCCGACGAAGGCCGGCACCGAGCCGTGCGCGGCTCGCGCCAGCGCATGCGCCGCATCGTTGGCGGACTGGATCAAGAGCGCGTAGAGCAGGTCCTCGACCGTGAACGCCTCACCCGCCTCTAGCCACACCTGCGTGCCGCCCATGCCAGCGTCCTCGCGGGCGATGGTGATCGGGGTGGTCAGCGTCAGGGTTCCGGCGCGAAGGCAGTCGTGCACCACGAGGAAGGTCATCAGCTTCGTGACGCTGGCGGGCGGATTGGTCCGATCCGCGTGGTCCTCGAAGATCACGTTGCCGCTCGCGGCGTCCATCACCAGGGCGCCGCGGTACTCCGACTCCGCCGCCCGGGCGGTTTGGATCGTCAGGACGATCATGAGCGCAAGCCACACGCGAAGCGTTGCCAGGGAGCGATGCATGGTGGAAAAGGAGATAAGATCAGGCCGCGCCGGACGTCTGCTCCAGCGGAAGTTCCCGCAGCCGCAACTCGGGATTCTTCTCCTGGAAGTAGCCCATCGTCCAGTCGTTCGGGAACAGGACCACCGGTTGGTCGAAGCGGTCGGTGCCGAAGCTCACGCCGCTCGCGACGATCAGCGAGCCGGGATTCTTCAGGCTCGGATGCGGCTCGACCCAGCGGAGGATCGTCCACGGTGTAGCCTCCAGGCGCGACTCCGCCCCGTACTCCGCCTGCAGGCGGTATTGCACGACCTCAAACTGGAGCGGACCGACCGCGGCGAGCAGCGTCGACCCGGGAGGAGCATGGCGGGCGGTGAACGACTGCACGACGCCCTCCTGCAGCAACTGGTCCAGCCCGGCGCGAAACTTCTTCGCATCAGACGGATTCGGATTCGAAATGTACGTGAAGACCTCCGGCGGGAAGCGGGGAATCTCGTCGTAGATGATGCTCTTGTCCTCCGTCAGCGTGTCGCCGATGCCGAAGGAGTCGTGGCCAACGAGCCCGATCACGTCGCCCGGATAGGCCTCGTCGACGGTCTCGCGCTCCTGACCGAAGAGCTTGTGGGAGGAGGACAGCCGGACCGTGCGACCGGTCCGTGAGTGTACGACCATCATGTCGCGGGTGAACTTACCCGAGCAGACGCGGAGGAAGGCGATGCGGTCGCGGTGCTTCGGGTCCATGTTCGCCTGAATCTTGAAGACGAAACCGGAAAACTTGGGGTGCGTCACCGGGACCAGTTCCCCCAGCGCGGCCGGCGCCGCGTCCGCTTTTGGGGTCGCCGAGGCCGCGCGGGCGGCGCCGGGGGCGGCGATCCGCCGCGGTGCCGGCGGCACCGAGTGCTCAAGGAATCCGTCGAGCAGCAGTTGGATGCCGAAGTTGTTCACGGCGCTCCCGAAGTAGACCGGGGTCTGCTTGCCGGCGCGGACCGCGGCCAGATCGAAGGGGTGTCCGGCACCATCGAGCATCTCCAGTTGCTCGGTCACCTCGCCGTAAGTGTAGTCGTCGAGTCGGGAGCGGACCGCGGGATCCTCCAAGGACGTGACGTTCACGGGAGCCTGGTACGCGCCGCCGGGAACCCGCTCGAACAAGTGCACCTGACGCGAGCGCCGGTCGAACACGCCGCGGAAAGAGGGGCCATTGCCGAGAGGCCAAATCAACGGCGTCGCCTGAATGCCCAGCACGCTCTCCAACTCGTCCACCAGCGCGATCGGGTTCAGCGTCGGCCGATCGCACTTGTTCATGAACGTGAAGATCGGAACCCCACGTCGGCGACAGACCTCGAACAGCTTGCGCGTCTGCGCCTGCACGCCCTTGCCGGCATCAATCACCATCAGCGCGGCATCGACGGCGGTGAGCACGCGATACGTGTCCTCCGAGAAATCCTTGTGACCAGGGGTATCCAGTAGATTGACTGCAAAGCCGCGGTAATCGAATTGCAATACGGTGGAGCTGATCGAGATGCCGCGCTGTTTCTCGAGCTCCATCCAATCGGAGGCGGTGGAGCGCTGGTTTTTTCGCGCCGTGACCGTGCCCGCGAGGTGGATGGCATTCCCGTAAAGCAGGAACTTTTCCGTGAGCGTGGTCTTGCCCGCGTCGGGATGGGAGATGATCGCGAAGGTGCGACGGCGGGCGATTTCAGCGGCGGC
>CAZEJZ010000100.1:0-8553 GCA_964512415.1 uncultured Opitutaceae bacterium | reverse complement strand
CGTCGAGAAGATCGACAGCGTCGGCGTCAGCGTGCTCTCCCGCTCCGAGGACATCGCGAACGCACGGCTGCAGTTCGCCAACGGGTGCGTCGCGAACCTGAGCGCCAGTCGGATGAGCCTGAAGAAGGTGCGGGAGATCCGGATCTTCCAGTCCTCGGGCTACCTCTCGTTCGACTTCATGAACCAGTCCGGCCACCTCGTGAAGCGGGCGGGGATGCTGGAGTACGCGCAGAAGATCATCGCCGGCGCGGTCAAGCCGGGCGATCTGTCGGCGGTACCGCTGGAGCCCGTGCCGCTCGAGAAAGGCGAACCCCTCGCGCTGGAGCTGGCGCACTTCGTGGAGAGCGTGGCTCGGGCGCGACAACCGAAAGTCTCGGGCGAGCTCGCGAAGTCGGCGCTGGAACTGGCGATCGTCATCACCGAGCAGATCCGGGCTGGCGCGCGTCGCCCGTGACGCCGCCCTCCGTCGCGTCGTGAGCCAACTTCGCCAGGAACTGCAGGACCTGAGGCTGACGCGCCGGCCTGCGGCCGGCCGTGCTCCGCTCTCGCTCCTGCCGCCGCCGACGCAGGGGGCGGCGGACCTGCTGGTGATCGCGGGCGAGCACTCGGGTGACGAGCACGCGGCGCGACTGGTGCGGGACCTGCGGCGCGGCGAACCGACGCTCACCGTCGCGGCACTCGGCGGTCCGGCGCTGGAGGCCGCCGGCGCGCAGTTGCTGCATGATCTCACCGCGTCCTCCGTGGTCGGCGTCGTCGAGGTGCTGAAGCATTACCGTTATTTCCGGACCCTGCTCGACGAGACGGCGGAGTGGGTGGCCCGGCACCGCCCGCGGGCGGTGCTCCTCGTGGACTATCCCGGCTTCAACCTCCGCCTGGCCGCGCGCCTCCGGGAGCGAGGGATCAGTGCGAAGGGCGGCGGCCCGGTGAGGCTCCTGTACTACATTTCGCCGCAGATCTGGGCGTGGAAGGCGCGGCGTCGCTTCACGATGGCGCGCGATCTGGACGCGCTGGCGACGATCTTCCCGTTTGAGCCGGCGTGCTATGCGGACACGAACCTGAAGGTGGAGTTCGTGGGCCATCCGTTCCTCGCCCCCGACTATCGGCCGCCCGTGCGCTATGATCCGGCGGCGCCGGTGCTGCTCCTGCCGGGGAGCCGTCGGCAGGCCGTCGAACGGATCTTTCCGCGACTGCTCGCGGGCTTTGCGGCTTCGGGGCTCCCGCGGGCGCAGGTGCTTCATCCCAGTCCCCTGATCGAGGGCGTGCTGCGCGCCGCGCATCCTCCGTCCTCGGTGAGTCTCGTCCCCACCGGCACGGAGATCGCGGCGTCGGCCGTGCTGACCTCGAGCGGCACCATGTCGTTGCACTGTGCCTTGGCCGGCATCCCCGGGGCCATCGTCTATCGCGCGAATCCCCTGACGTACCTCCTGGGACGCTGCCTGCTCCGCGTGCCCTACCTCGGCATCGCGAATCTGCTCCTGAACGAAGAAGTCTATCCTGAGTTCCTGCAAGGTGCGGCTGCTGCGGGGCCGCTGGGCGAGGAACTGAAGCGGTGCACCCAGGATCCGGCGCGGATCGCCGGTGCCCAGCGCACCGCGGAACGCCTGCGGGAGATCCTGCGGTCGCCCGCCGACGCCGGAGCGGCGCTCTGGGTCCGGCGCCGGATGGGACGGTAGGCCGCCCGGCCGAGGTCGCTAGCGGGGCTCGAGTCGGCCGCCGGCCTGCGGAGCCACTTGACGCCAGATCGACTCGGCGCGCTCACCCACGAGGGCGAGAGCGCGGGACACCTCGGCCTCGCGCGCGGCGCGGTTGCGCTCCGCAATGCGGGCGAGATCGTCGAGGTTGTAGACGAACGCGTTCTCGAGCGTGGCAACGTCCGGCTCGACATCGCGCGGCAGCGCCAGATCGATGAAGAAGAGTGGGTGGGCCGGGCGGCGGCGCAGCGCGGCCGCCACGGCGGCGTGCGTGATCACCGCATGCGGTGCCGCGGTGGAGCACACGAGGATGTCGAACTCGTGCAGCCGCTGGCTCACCTGCTCGAAGGGCAGGGCGACCGCCCCGAACTCGGTGGCGAGCTCAAGGGCGCGCGCGAGCGTTCGGCTCGCGACGGTGAGGGATCCGGCGCCGCGGCTCTGGAAGGCACGCGCCGTCTTCTCGCCGATGTCCCCGGCCCCAAGCAGGAGGACGCGCGTGGCGCTGAGGTCACCGAAGATGGTGCCGGCAAGTTCGACCGCGACATTCGCGACGCTGACCTGTCCGACCGTGATCGCGGTCTGCGTCCGCACGTGCTTCGCGCTTTGGAACGCCTTCTGGAAGACCCGGTTCAGCACCGGCCCGACGCTGCGGCGTTGCTGCGCACCCTCGTAGGCGCTCTTCACCTGGCCGAAGATCTCGTTTTCGCCGAGCATCTGCGACTCGAGTCCGCTGGCCACGGCGACGAGGTGCCGGATGGCGTCCGATCCATCGGCGAGGCGACGAATCGTCGCAAACGTGGCTGGGTCCAGTCCGGAGAGTCGGCAGAACTCCTGCTCAAGCGCGGCGACCGCCGCGGCGTCGGTGGCCACCCCGTAGAGCTCCACCCGATTGCAGGTGTTCACCACCGCCAGTTCGCGCAGGCCCGCGAGACGGCTCGCCGCGTCGTGCAACTGCGCGAGCTTCTCCGGCGTCAGCGCCAACTGTTCGCGCAACTCAATCGGGGTGGTCTGGTGGCTGGCGCCGACGACGAAGAGCGCCGGCGAGACGTCGGGCGAACTCACGGCTGGTGTGAAGGGACGCTGGCCGGCCCGGAGACCGGGCGGCGCGGCGTGATCAACGAGAGCGAGAGCAGGGCGACGGCAAACAGCGCGATGCAGACTTTGGCGAGCCGCTTGCCCTGGAGCCGCCCGCGCAGGCGGAGTCCGAGCGCGACCGCATAGGCGATCCAGATCGCGGCGGTGACGGCGATCTTCAGCGGATTGACGGCTCCGGGATTGCGCACCCACCAGGAGGCGCCGACCAGCAGCGACGTCGCGAGCAGGACAACGCCGGTGATGAGGAGACGGTGACCGATCTGGTCCAAGTCCACGATGGAAGGCAGGAAGGCGAAGGTGCCGTCGAGCCGCTTGTTCTTCAGCGAGAAGTGGCGCAGCAGGAAGAGAATGGACGTGAGCGAGAGCAGGCCGAAGACCCCATAGCTGAAGAGCGCGAGGGCGGCGTGAAACTCGATCCAGGCGTTGCCACCGAACACGTTGATGCGGTGGATCGCGTCCCACGCGGGCATCGAGAGAGAAAGCAGCGTCAGGGCGGCGGACAGCATCGACGTGAAGTAGCCGAGCAAGCTGATCCGGAAGGTGGTGCCCACGACGAGGTACAGGCTCGTCGCCGACCACGCCGTGAACTGGAAGATCTCGAACTGGTTGCCCAGCGGACAGCCGCGCACCTCGATGCCCCGGAGGTAGAGCGCGTACGTGTGCAGCACGTAGCCCACGACCACGATCGCATCCATCATGCCCCGCGAGTGGCCGCGCCGGCGCAGCACGGCGGAGGTGCCCAGCGCCAGCCCGGCGAAGTAGCAGGCCCCGGCGAGCCAGAACCAGAAGCGGTCGACCGATGGATCCATCGAAAGCCCACGCTGTCGACTTCGTGGACCTCGCGCAAGGCTGAGCCAGCGATGGCGCGCGCTCCCACGCCCCTCCGTCCGCTGCCGCCCTCAAAGGTGACCTGCGGAACGGAAGCTGTAGAAGCCCAGACCGGCGGGATCGAGCCCGCGTCGGCCGATGATCACATGGTCGAGCAGCGGAATGTCCAACGCGCCGGCCGCTTCACGCAGGCTCCGGGTCACCCGGATGTCCTGCGCACTCGGGCTGGGGTCGCCGCTGGGGTGGTTGTGTGCGCAGATGATGCTGGAGGCTCCTTCCCGGACCGCCTCCCGGAACACCTCGCGCGGGTGCACGAGCGTGCTGGAAGCGGTCCCGGACGTGGCCTCCACGCGCTTGAGCAGACGCCCCTTGCGGTTCAGACAGAGGACCCAGAATTTTTCGACCTCGAGCCCGGCTGCAAACGGGCTCAGGTACGCGGAGACGCTCTCCGCGTGGTCCAGCAGGGGCGCCGCGATCGCATCCTGACTCAGGACCCGACGCGTGATTTCCATCACGGCCGTCAGTTGCACGGCCTTGACCACCCCGATTCCCTTGGACCTCCGGAAACGCGCGGGAGACCACGCCAGCAGGCCCCCCAGCGACCCGGCCTCCTGCAGGAGCCGATTGGCCAGGGTGATGACGTCCAGCCCGCGGGTCCCGCTGCGCAACAGCAGCGCCACCAACTCCGCATCGCTCAGCGCAGCGGCACCCGCCGAGAGGAGACGCTCCTGCGGCCGCTCCGATTGAGCCGTTTCCAGGAGGCGGTTGGGGAGCGAAGGCGTCTCCATGACGAGAGAATAAGGCAATTAAAATGCAATAAGGCGAGCTTGCAAATTGGGTGCCTCCCTTTCTACATGCGCCCCCATGTCGTCGCTTCGCGTCGTGGTGTGGGGTGAGAACGTCCATGAGCAGCGCCATCCCAAGGTGGCCGCCGTCTATCCGCGGGGGATGCACGAGGCGATTGCCGAGGGCATCCGCGAGGGGGCACCCGAGGCCAGCGTGGAGACGGCGACGCTGCAGGAACCGGAGCATGGGCTCACGGCGGAGCGGCTGGCTCGGACCGATGTTCTGACGTGGTGGGGGCACATGGCGCACGGCGAGGTCGCCGAGGCGGTCGTGGACCGCGTCCAGCAGCGGGTCCTGGAGGGGATGGGCCTGATCGTCCTGCACTCCGGGCATTACGCGAAGATCTTCCGCCGTTTGCTGGGCACGACCGCTTCGCTGCGGTGGCGGGAGGCGGGCGAGCGCGAGCGTCTCTGGGTCTGCAACCCCGGCCACCCGATCGCCGCCGGCCTCGGGCCGTACTTCGAGTTGCCGCAGGAGGAAATGTACGGCGAGCCTTTCGTCATTCCCACGCCCGACGAACAGGTCTTCCTGTCATGGTTCGAGGGCGGGGAGGTGTTCCGGAGCGGCTGCACGTGGCGCCGCGGGAACGGGAAGATCTTCTACTTCCGTCCCGGCCACGAAACGTATCCGACTTACCACGACAAAAACGTGCGCCGGGTGCTGGCGAACGCGGTGCGCTGGGCGGCGCCACAGGGCCACTGGGCCGACGTGCATCTCTCGCCGAACGCCAAGTCGCACCCGGAGCCGATCCGAGGCTCCGTCGGCGGTTAGGCCGGCGCGGCCGACGCGGCGGGCGCGGCCGATCCACCGGGGACGGTCGGCATCACGGCGGCGGCCGCCTCCGGAGCGGTGCCCGCACGGCGCTTACGCCGGGCGCGGGCCGGTCGAGGGCTGGGCCGGGCGGCCGGTCTTCGCCGACTCGTACAGGGCGAGCACCAGGGCGACCGCCTTGCGGGCCTCGGGTCCGTCGACCTCAAGCGAGGCGCCGGAGCGGATCGCTTCGACGAGATTCGCGATCTGCTTCTGGTGGCCGAGGTGGCTGATGCCGCTGGGCGAACTGGCCCCGGAGCCCATCTGGGTGGCACTCGCACCCTGGCGAATCGATTCGTCCTCCGGTGCGGCCTCCCGGAAGTCCCACCGCGTGATGCGGTCATCCTCGAGCACGATCGACCCGTTCTCGCCACAGAGTTCCAGGCGGCGCGACCACCCGGGATAGGCGGCGGTCGACGCCTCGATCACGCCCAGCGCCCCGCTGGCGAAGCGCAGCGTGGCCGCCGCCGTGTCTTCCGCCTCGATGCCGGTGTGCACGCGACGGGTGGTCCAGGCGAACACGTCCGTCGGTACGCCCGCGAACCATTGGAGCAGGTCGATGGCGTGGATCGCCTGATTGATCAGCGCCCCGCCGCCGTCGAGCGCCAGCGTGCCGTGCCAGCTCTGGTGGTAATACGCGGCCGCGCGCACCCACTTGACGTAGGCGCTGGCAAGGACGAGGCGCCCGAAGCGGCCCGCATCCAGGGCGCGCTTCACCGTGCGCGCGCCCTCGCCGTAGCGGGCCTGAAAGATCGGCAGCAGATGCACCCTCGCCGCACGGCTGGCCGCGAGCAGGGCGTCCATCCGTTCCAGCGTCACCTCGATCGGCTTCTCGACCACCACATGGCGTCCGGCGCGCATGGCCGTCAGCGCGGGCTCCAAATGAGCGCCGCTCGGCGTGGTCACGCAGACCACTTGGATATCGTCGCGCGCGACGAGGTCCTCGACCCGATCGGTCGTGAACGCCACGCCGTGCTTCTCGGCAAAGGCCTTGGTGCTCACCGCCGACCGGCCGCACACGCCCTTGACCGAGCAACCGGGAATGGCCGCGATCGCCCGCGCGTGGAAGTCGGCGATCATGCCGGGACCAACGATGCCGAAGCCGATCGGGGTGGGGGAGGTGGGTGGGGGCATGGGATCAGGAAAAGGGAGGCGGGGATACCAGCGCATCAGACGGGAGGGCGCAAGCCGGGGAGGACGGCTCGACAGGCGGCAGGCAGGCGTCACACTCGCCGCATGCCCTCCACCTACGAACGCATCCGCGCCGACATCATCGCGGCGATGAAGGCCCGGGACACCAAGACGGCGACGATCCTCCGCACCTGCGATGCCGCCATCCAGCGTGCCTCGATGGACCAAGGCAAGCCCATCGACGAGGGGCTGGTGACGGCGACCGTGCGCAAGGCCGTGAAGAATCTCTCCGACGCCCGCGACGAGTTCGCCAAGGCCGGCCGCACCGATCTGGTCGAGGCCAACTCGACTGAAATCACCCTCCTCGAGGCTTACCTGCCGAAGGGGCTCGATGCCGCCCAGACCGAGGCGTTGGTGGCGGAGGTCCTGCTTGCGACCGGGGCAACGACCAAGAAGGACATGGGTCGGGTGATGGGGGCGCTCAAGCAGCACCCGAGCGCCGGGCAACTGGACTTCGCCGTGGTCAGCCGCCTGCTGCAGTCCAAGCTCGCCTAGGATCGCCGCGCGTTCCGGGCGTTCGCGCAGCGCCTGTCGTTGCCGCCAACGGCGCGCGGAAGTGCTCGCGTGGCGTCGCGGTTGATGCCATGCACGCTGTTTCATTCCGTCGCCATGCCCGAGCTTGCCCGAGACACCCTGCAGTCCGCCTTCGCCGGGCAGCCGTTGTTCGAGGCCAAGTCGTGGCGGCTCGCTCCGGAGGCCTGGCCGCTGAGTCCGGCGCAGGTCCGGGAGCTGGAGGGAATCGGCGCGGCCTGCCTGGAGTTTCATCAGGCGTTGGAGACCCTCTACCTGCGCTCCGTCGCCGGCCGGAACCTCCTGCGCAACAAGCCGCTGCTCGCACCGTGGGTCGCCGAGTACCTCGACCGCGGAAAGCCGCCGGAACTCCTCGCGCACGCCCGCGATGCGCGCAACCGCGGGTCCCTGCCGACGGTGCTGCGTCCCGACCTCCTGCTCACGGCGGAGGGGTTCGTGATGACGGAGCTCGACTCGGTGCCCGGCGGCATCGGGCTGACCGCGTTCCTCAATCGGCTGTATTCGACGGGTGGTGACGCGGCAGTGATCGGTTCGGGCGACGCGATGGTCCGGCTGTTTCACGCCGGTCTGGCGGCGCTGAAGCCCGACCTGCGCAACCCCCTGATCGCCTTGGTGGTGTCCGACGAGGCGGCAACGTACCGGCCGGAGATGCATTGGCTGGCGCAGCAACTGCAGCTGCAGGGCAAGCGTGTCTTCTGCCTGCGTCCGGATGAACTCTTTCCCCTCGGGTCGACGCTGTGCTTCGACCTCGATGGAAATCCGGAGAAGATCGACATCGTCTATCGCTTCTTCGAGCTCTTCGACCTCGGCAACATCCCGGCGGCGGAGCACCTGTTGGAAGCATGGCGCGCGGGCGAGGTGGCGGTGGCGCCACCGCTGCGTCCGTTCCAGGAGGAGAAAATGGCGTTTGGGCTCTTCCACCATCATCGCCTGGCGGATTTCTGGGCCGAGACCCTGTCGCGGACGGCGTTCGAGACCCTGCGGCGCCTGATTCCGGCGACCTGGATCATGGATGCGGCGCCGCTTCCGCCGGGTGCGATTCTGGACGGGCCGAAGGTGGGCGGACGGGCCCTGACCGACTGGCGTCAACTCTCGGCTGCCTCCCAGCGGGAGCGCGAGCTGATCGTGAAGATTTCCGGTTTCCACGAGACGGCATGGGGCGCGCGCGGGGTGACCCTGGGGAGCGATAGCTCGCGCGAAGAGTGGCAGGCGGCGATCGAGGCGGCGGTGGCGGCAGCGCCACACAACCTGCACCTCGTGCAAGAGTACCGCAAACCCCAGCGGGTGGCGCACCGCCTCTACGCGGACGCTGCACCTCACGCCGCGGCGGAGGAACATGGGCGACTGCGCCTTTGCCCGTACTACTTCGTGCAGGGTGGAGGCGTGCAACTGGGAGGCGCGCTGGCCACCTTCTGCCCGCCGGACAAGAAGATCATCCACGGCATGCAGGACGCGGCGCTGCTGCCCTGTCGCCGGACCGCGGACGCCTGAGGCGCCGGCTCGGCTTCTCCCTCGGAGAATTGATTTGCGGGCCCCCCGGCGAGGCCGCTTACCTCATCGG
>CAZEJZ010000099.1:0-8594 GCA_964512415.1 uncultured Opitutaceae bacterium | reverse complement strand
GGGGCGCCTGCCGTGGGATTTGGGCGGCGAACCCGCGGACCTCGCGCAGGCCCTGAACCACGAACTGCGACGCCCGGGGAAGGTGCTCATCCCCGGCTGCGGCTCCGGCTACGAGGTCCGCAGCTTCGCCGCGGCCGGCTGGGAGGTCTGCGCGATCGACTTCGCCCCCGCCGCCGTGGCGCGGGCCCGGCGCATGCTCGGGCCGCTGGGCGACCGGGTCCGACTCGCGGACTTCTTTGTGGACCCGCTGCCGGGGCCGTTCGACGTGGTGTACGAGCGTACGTTCCTGTGTTCGCTGCCTCCAGTGGTGTGGACGCGCTACGCAGAGCGCATCGCCGCGCTGCTGCGGCCGGGCGGAGTTCTGGCGGGCATCTTCTTCTACGGTACCGACCCCGAGCCTCCGCCGCATCCGCTCACGCCCGCAGAGGCGGAGCGGCTCTTCGGGCGGCACTTCCGGCTCATCGCGGATCACCCGATCCCGGCCGGGACATCACTTCCGATTTACGGCGGCGCGGAACGCTGGCAACTCTGGGAGCGGCTTCCCACTCCCACTCCATGACGTTCCCGCTTTGGGCCTACCCCCTGCTCTTTCTCACCGGGTTCGTCGCCGGGGTGATCGATAGCGTCGCCGGAGGCGGCGGCATCCTCACCCTGCCGGTGCTCCTCAGCCTGGGCATGCCGCCCGCGCAGGCGATCGCCACCAACAAGTTGCAGGCAAGCTTCGGCAGCGTCACGGCCGCTTGGAGCTACGTCCGCAGCGGCGTCGTCTCGTTCCGCGCGTGCCTGCCGGGAGCCATCCTGACGTTCATCGGTTCGCTCCTTGGAGCCGTCGTCCTCCAGTGGGTCCACCCGGAGTTGCTGGAGCGGCTGGTCCCATGGTTGCTCGCCGGGATTCTCCTCTACACGGTGCTGCGCCCCCGCCTCGGCGAGCAGCAGACGCGCGCCCGCCTCTCGGCCGGCGTATTCTTCCCGATCTTCGGGCTTGGTCTCGGGTTCTACGACGGGATCTTCGGGCCGGGCGTCGGATCGTTCTGGACGCTCGCGTTGATTGTGGTGCTCGGCCGCGACTTCGTCGCCGCCACCGGCATCTCAAAGGTCATGAACGCCGCCAGCAACCTCGCGGCCCTGCTGGTCTTCCTCGTGCTCGGCAAGGTGCACATCACGCTCGGCCTCGTCATGGGCGCCGGCCAAATCGTCGGCGCCCGCGTCGGCTCACGCCTCGTCGTGACGCGCGGCGCACGCTTCGTCCGCCCGATCTTCATCACGATGGTCGCCGCCGTCCTCGCCCGCCTGCTCTGGCTCAGCCTGACGCAGGGTTGACGCTCAAGCCGGGCGCGGCGGGACCCAGGGCGCGGCGCGGAGCCGATCGGGCCCGTCCTCAGGCCGAGGGGCGCAGGAGGTACGCGAGCAGGTCGTGGAATTCCTGCTCGGAAAGCACGGATTCGAACGCCGCCGGCATCGCCGACGAGGCCAACACGGCTTGCGAGACGACATCGGCCTTGGCCACGCGGCGCTCCGTCCCCGTCGCCGGATCAACCACGCGGACTTCACCACCCTCCTCCCTGAGGTCCATTCCGGCCACCGTCTCACCATTGCGGAGCGTGACGCTCGCCAGACGGAAGGCCGGGTCGACGTTGCGGCTGGGATCGAGGATGTCCTCGATCAGGCGGGACACGCCGCGGACTCCGATGCCATCGAGATTCGGGCCGATGTTGCCGCCGCTGCCGCCGATGCGATGGCAGGCGGCGCAATTCTGCGCAAAGACCGCGGCACCGCGATGGGAGTCCTTGACCGCAGCCGCGAAGGAGCCGTTGCGCTCGGCGATGACCGCATCGAGCCGCGCATCCTCCGGCGGCAGCGCCGCCGTCAGGTGGACCGCCCGGGCGCGAAGCGCGCCGTCGAGCGACGCAAACGCGGTTTCCAGATTGCGGTGGCGCAGGAGCGAGGCCGGAGCCTTGCCCGCGTCCACGGCGTCCATGAGGGACCTGGCCCCTTCGTTGGTCCGCGCAAGCTCGGTGGCGATCGCGAGGCTGAGGTCCACTGGCGCACCGGGCAACGCGGCCACGAGATGCTCGCGGGCTGCCGCGATTGTCGGGACCGTGCCCAGTTGAATCACCGCGATCCGCCGCATGCGCACCGCTTCCTCGGGCCGGCGGGCCACGCGACCCAGCATTTCCAGCACCGCCGGATCCCCCGCCGGCAGGCCCCGCGCGGCGGCGAGACGCACGCCGTAATCGAGGTCGATCCGCCCCGCGACCGCCGTCAGTGGCACCACTTTCTCCGGCAGCACGGGCTCCCGCAGCGCCTCCGCCGCGCGCCGCGCCAGGGGGACGTCCGAGCCAGGCACGATCTCCAGCAACGTATCCACCATCCAACGACGCACGGAATCCGGGAGCGGGCGCCGGTTCTGCACCAGGGTTGACGACAGCCCCTCAGCCAGGGCGAGGCGTTGCGCGAGCGGCGCCCGCTCGAGGGAGCCAATCATCGCCCCCACCGCCGCTTCCAGCCGCTCCGGGGGGAGGTGCCGGACGGCATGACGGGCGAATTCACCCGCCCTCTCCCCGGCGAAGGCCGTGCGCTCCAGATAGCCGAGCAGGAACGTCGCCGAGACCGGCGACGGGACGGCGACCGCGACATCCGCGATCTGCGCGTCCGCGCCGGGACCCACCGCTCGCCACGCAGCGAGGTCAGTGTCAGCGGCCCGCGCAAGCTGCGCCTTCAGGGCGAGTCGCAGGGCATACACCAGTTCGGTGTCCGCTGCTGGCACGCGGGGCTGCAGACGGAGAATGAGACTCGCCTGCCATGGTTCCGGCCGCCGCACGAAGAGGTCAGTCATCGCCCGGGTGGCGTGACCGATCGGCGCCTCGGACGCCACCCGCGTCACCCACGCACGTTCCCGCGCGCCGAGTGAACCGCGATCTGCCAGCACGCGCAGGGTGCGGAGGCTCGCGGCCACATCCGAGACATCGGCCGGCAGGTCGACCGGAGCGTCGGGCGCCACGCGGGCCAGCGCCAGCGCCGCCGGCAGGGATTCGATGCCACCCGCGGCGGTCGCGCGGGCCAGCGCCGCCCGGGCGGTCACCCCGCCGAAACGATCGGCCAGTTCATTGGCCGCGAGAGCGCGCAGGACGAGATTGGGCGCCCGCAGCGCCCGGGTCAGCGTCTCCACGTCCGCATCCGCCAGGCGCGGGAGCGCCGGGACCTCCGCGCGGCCGTCGAGGCCACGCCAGACGACGCGCCAAATCCGGCCGCGGCTGCGATCCCGCGCCGGATGCGTGAGCGGCACTTCATAATGCCCGATGATCGGGTTGTAGAAATCCGCGATCCAGAGCGCGCCGTCCGGACCGAGCTTCACTTGCACCGGCCGGAACAGCGGATCGTCACTCGTCAGAAAATCCTCCACCCGCACCGCCTTCGGCGTGGAGCCGGTCCAGTCCAGCCGCGCCCGGTTCACCCGCTGCGTCACCGGATTGCCGTTGAAGAGGTTGCCCCGGAATTCCGCCGGGTAGGTGTCGGCCGCGTAGGCCGCGATGCCCGCGATCGAGGAGGAACCGTGGTTGTCCTGGGTGATCGCCGGAGCGAAACCGAGTCCATCATGCTGCTTGCCGATGCCCTCGTAGAACCCGCCCGTGACCAGCAGGTACACCGGCTTCGAGTGCGAATCCGCCGTGTAGACATCGCCCCGCTCGTCAAACGCGAGGCCGAAGGGATTGGTCTGCCCGCGCGTCCAGACTTCGAACCGGGAACCATCGGGCCGGAACCGGTACGTGTTGCCGCTCTCGAGCAGGGTGACCTGGCCGGAGCCGTCGCGGATTTCACTGCGGTTCGCGAAGCCGTGCGTCCCGTAGATCCAGCCGTCGGCCCAGTAGGTGAAGCTCGACGCCATGCCATGCGTGTCCTTGAACCCGAAGTCGCCAAAGAGACGTTCGCGCCGATCCGCCCGCCCATCACCATCAACATCCTCCATCCGCCAGATCGCGGGAATCGAGTGCACGATCACCGTGTCGCCCTTGGCCCCGGGACGACGCGGCAGGGGTTGCACGCCGATCGGAATGTTCAGCCCGTCGGCGAAGACGTCGATCTTGCGCGCCCGGCCATCCGGTCCGAAATCCGACAGCACCCGCACGGTGTCGCGCGCCGCCACTTCGGGCGCGGGGGGCGCCGACGTGGCTCGGAAGGCGAGGTTGTTGTCGTTCCACTCGCGATCGAAGATCGCGATCTCCTGACCCACCGCATCCGTGCGACCGGGCCAAGGGTACATTGTCGTCCCGGTCACCCAGAGTCGCCCCGCCGCGTCGAAATTCAGATTGAGCGGCTTCTGGATGTCAGGTTCGGCGGCGACGAGTTGAACTTCAAACCCGGGAGGCACATGGAACAGGGCGCGCTGCTCCTGGGGCGACAGGGCCGGGGCCGAAGGACGGTCGCCGCGCGGATCGGCGGGGGCCGCCGGCGCGCCGGCGGCCCTCCCGGCGAAGAGGCACAGCAGCAAGGCCGTCGCGAGGTGTTCCAGGAGCCGGGGGAGCGGGCTCAGACGAAGCATCTTGTCAGAAGATGGATTCGCACCGCCAACGCAAGCGTCCGAGGCCGTCGTTCGCCAGCAGTCGCAGCCCCCTCGGACGCGCCCACGGCACCGCCGTTTGCGCCGCGGAGTGACGGCCGGCCGAGGGACGCTGTCTTGCGGCTCGATTCCCAGGTGAAGGGGCGGCAAGCTCTGCTCCGTGAGCCCGACCAACGCTCTCTTCCGGCGTTTCCTCCGCTGGCTGCCCATCGCCGCGTCCGTGGTGGCCGGCCTGCTGCCCTCGGCCTCGGTCGCGGAGAGCCCGCGGGACGTGGTCGATCTGCCGACGTTCACCGTGGAGGAGCGTCCGGTCCTGCCGGAACCGGAGGCGTGGCGGCATGCGCGCATCGCCGGTTTCGAGGTGCTGAGCAACGCGTCCGAGGGAGCAACCCGGCGCATCGTGCGCGACTTCCAGCGTTTTCACCAGGCCCTCGTCACGGTCTGGCCTCCGGCGGACGTGCGCGCGAGTCTGCCGACCTTGCTGGTGCTCTGCGGGCGGGACCGGGCCTTCACCGCCTTTGCGCCTGAGTCCGCGAATCCCAGCGACACTGGCTTCATCAGCCTCAGCGGCAGCGATGGCGAAGGGTCCGCGATCGTCCTCGACATGGAAACCACGTCGCTCGGTTTGCTCTCGGCCGACGTGCTCTCCGCGCCGGAGCCGCCGGCTCCCGAGGGCGACGAAGCCGAGGCCGGGGTTCTCGGTGGGCTGCCCGACTTCGCGGTTTCCCCGTACGAGCAACTCTACCGTGAGTACCTACGGCTGGTGCTCTCGCGCGCCCAGCCGCGCGCGCCGGCATGGTTCGAGGAGGGCCTGGCGCAGATCTTCATGCGCATGGAGTTTTCTCCCACGAGCATCACGGTGGGCCGGGTGGAGGATCCCAACACCCGGTCCATCCGACCCGGAATGGTGGAGGACCGCGACTTCAACGCGGCGCTGCAACGCCGCGCCCTGCTGTCGATGGAGGAACTTTTCGCCGTCACGGCGAACGACCCCGTGGCCCGCCGGCCGCTCGGTGGGGTCTGGTCGAAGCAGGCCTACGCCTTCGTCCATCTCTGCCTGTACAGCGGCGACACCGCCCTGCAGAAGGGCCTGCTCACGTTCGTCCGGCGGCTCGCCGCGGAGCCGCCAAGCGAGGCGCTGTTCCGCAGCTGCTTCGGCCGCGGGTACGCCGACATGCGCCAGGCCATCCGCGCCCACGTCGACTTTACCCGCGTGAAGGCGGTGCAGTTCCGGCTGAAGAAGGGCGAGCGCCGCGAAGACCCCCCCGAGCCCGTGTTTCGCGATGCGACGCAGGCCGAAATCGGACGGATCAAGGGCGACGCCCTGCGGCTCTGCGGACGGAACGCCGCCGCCCGCACCGAGTTGCTCGCCGCCTACCTGCGGGGCGAGCGCGACCCGGCGCTGCTCGCGGCGCTCGGCCTCGAACAGGTTGCCTCCGGCCGGCGCGAGCGCGGCCGCCGCCTGCTCGAGGCCGCAGCGCGAGCCGAGGTGGTCCGTCCCCGCGCCTACCTCCAGCTCGCCCGCCTTCGGCTCGATGACGCCCTCGCGGCGCGCGCCGGACCCGGTGCAGGCGCCGGGACGGCTCTGACCGAGGCGGATCTCGCCGCCATCCTGCAACCGCTGGCCACCGCGCGCCGGCAGCCGCCGGCGCAGTTCGAGTGGTACGAGATCCTCACCGCGGCGTGGCGGCACGCCGCCGCCGCCCCCTCACCGACTCAGCTGGCGGTGCTCGACGAAGGCATGCGGCTTTTCCCGACGCACAGCGCCTGGCTGCTTGAGGTCGCCCAGCTGAAGCGAAGGTCCGGCCAGATCGCCGAGGCGGCCGCGATCGCCGACTTTGGAGTCCGCACCGCGCGCGACCCCGCATTGCGCGAGGCCTTCGGAGCATTCCGTCGGGACTTGCCCGCGGAACCAACACCCGCACAGGAGCCGAAACCAGCGGCAGCTCCGTCACCGGAGCCGCCGCGACCCTGAAGAGACCGAGGCGCCCCGCGCTTACGCGAAGTCGATCGTGCGCTTCTTCGCGTTATACACCGTGCGACCGCCCTTCTCGTAGGACAGCATCGCCATCAGGCAAGCCACGCCGTGCTGGTAGCCGGCCTCGATCGACGCATGCGGCGTCGCGCCGGTGCGCAGGCACTGCAGCCAGTCGAGGAAGTGATCCGGACGCTCGATCGGCGTCACCGTAACCTCGCCGCGGATCGAGCCATCGCGCTTCGGACCGCCCTGGGCGCTGTAGGTCGGCACGTTCCAGTTGTCGACCTTGAGCACACCCTTCTCGCCGAAGAACTTTCGCGTATTGCCAAAACCATTACCGAAATTGTTCGAGCTGGTGAGCAGGAAGCCCTCCGGATAGATCCACGTGGCCTGGATGCAGTCCGGCACGGTGAAGCGGTGCTTGTCCTTCCAGGTGAAGATGCCGCCGGCGCAGACGCAGGACTCGGGGATGGACGCCCCGGTGATGTAGTGCGCCATGTCGAGGAAGTGCGCGCCCCACTGCGGGATCGGGCCCTGGCAGAATTCGTAATGGCCATACCACGCGGCGTAGACCTCGGGGTCGAACGGGCGCATCGGGCGGTCGCCGAGGAATTCCTTCCAATCGACGTCCTCCTGCTTCACCTCGCGGCCGAGGTACTGGTACCAGTAGGGCTTCTCGTCGTTGCGGCACTCCTCGACGCGGGAGAGCTTGCCGATCTTGCCGGACTGGACGACCTCGCGGGCGCCCACCACACCCGGAAGGCTGCGCAGCTGGGTGCCCACCTGCACGACGGTGCCGGCGGCCTTCACGGCGTCGTAGGCCCGCACGAGCTTGTCCATCTCGGTGGCGAGCGGCTTCTCGACGTAGATGTGCTTCCCGGCGCGGGCGGCGGCCTCGAGGTGCGTGGTGTGATGGTGATCGGGCGAGGCGATCATCACCGCGTCGATGTTGGGCAGATCGAGCAACTCCTTGTACGAGGTGCATTGGTGGGCGTCGCGGCCAAACCACTCGCGCACCTTGGCGTTCGAGCGCTCGCGGGCGACGCGCCACGGGTCGCACAGGGCGACGATCTCGAAATTCGTCGCGGCGACGTGCTTGTAGATGCCCTCCATGTGGGCGCCGCGGCCGCGCTCGCCGCAACCGATGATGCCGATGCGAATGCGGTCATTCGCACCGATGGAGCGCCGGGCGGTCGCGGCGGACAGCGGCGTGTAACCGGCGACGGCCGCGCCAGCGGCCAGCGTGGCCGAGGTCTTCAGGAAATCGCGGCGCGGCATCGGAGTACTCGCCGAGGCGGCGGCCGCGGCATTCGGGGAAGCAGGGGCGTTCATAGGAAAGAAGCGGAGAAAAAAGACGGAGTGACGTGTGCGAGGAAAACCAGCGGGAAAGAGGGGAGACGGCGGCCGCGGAGTCGAATTCGGTTCAACCAGGACCGCCTCAGCTGGCGATGACGCGATCCATCAGCTCTGAAAGACGACGCAGCGAGGCGCCCTCGTCGGCATTCGGTGCACGCCACTGCTCGGCGATCACCCAGCCCGAGTAGCCAACCTCATCCAGCGCCGCCATCGTCTGCGGCCAGTCGCTGTCCCCTTGAAGCAACTCGACCGCGAAGCCCGCGAACGGACCCTTCTCGTCGCGGAGCTTGCGGCTGAACTCCTTGATGTGGACCTGAACGATTCGGGAGCCAAGGACGCGGATCCACTGCTCCGGCCACGCCTGCGTCACGATGTTGCCCACGTCGAAATGCCACCGCACGAAGGGCGATTGGAACGAGTCCACGTACGCCGCGGCCTCGAGCGGACTGAGCAGGAAGCGATTCCAGACGTTCTCGATCGCGATGATGACGCCGAGCGACTCGGCGAGCGGCAGCGCCTTGCGGATCTCGGCGATGGAGCGGTCGAACGCCTCGCGGTAACCCACGTCCTGCGTGACCACGGCGGGGACGAGCAGGACGGAACGCGCGCCGTAGGCCTTCGCGTCGCGCAGGGCCTGTTCGAGACCCGCGAGTCCGGCGGCGCGCACCGCCGGGTTGGCATCGGACAGCGGTTTCGCCCAGT
>CAZEJZ010000098.1:0-8608 GCA_964512415.1 uncultured Opitutaceae bacterium | reverse complement strand
GACCGCATCGACAAGATCCAGTCGCCGTTCCGGCTCATGGATCGTCGCTCGGACTTGGCGACGCATCGCATCCGGCTGGGAGGGGTCACCTTGGGGGACGAGCTCTTCATCATCGCGGGCCAGTGCACGATCGATCCGAAGAATCCGTCCCTACTTTACGAGACGGCGGCAGCCGTGAAGGAGGCCGGTGCGCATGTCCTGCGGGGCGGCGTGTGGAAGCCGCGGACCAATCCCTACGCCTTCCAGGGCGACACGAAGTCGCTCGACATCCTGATGGAGGCGCACCGCCGCACCGGACTGCCGGTCGATGCTGAGGTGATGGACGAACCGCAACTGCGCCTCGCGCTGGATGCCGGCGTGCACATGCTCCAGGTCGGAGCGAGGAATGCCTTGAACTACTCGCTCCTGCGCGCGATCGGGCGCGCGGTCGCGGAACGCGACACCGTGGTGCTGTTGAAGCGGAGCCTGCACATGGGGCCGATCAACGAATTTCTGTCGGCGGCCGAGTACATCGCCTCCTTTGGCAATCCGAACATTCTCCTTTGTCCGCGCGGCACCGCGCCGACGCTCGACGGTTACCGCAACCATCCCGACGAAAGCATCACGCCGCTGCTGAAGGAGAAAACGTGGGCGCCGGTGGTGGTCGACCCCTCACACTCCGTCGGACGGGCCAGCTACGTACCGGCGTGTGCGCTCGCGGCGGTCGCATACGGGGCGGACGGTCTCTGCATCGAGGCCCATGTGAAGCCCAGCGAGGGCATCGGGGATGATCCCAAGCAGGCTCTCACGCCCGAGGTGCTGGCCGAGACCATCTCGCAGGCCCAGCAACTCTGGAATCTGCGGCGCGCCTCACGGGTGGCGTCGCCGGTTTCCTGAGAGGTTTCCTCCGCGACACCTTTGACGCCTATGTCCAGTACGCTCATTCTCACGGTCATCGGCACCGATCGGCCGGGGCTGGTCGAATCCATCGCGGCGGTCGTCGCGGGGCATGGCGGGAATTGGCTGGAGAGCCGGATGGCCCGGCTGGGCGGCCAGTTTGCCGGGATCGTCCGCATCGAGGTCCCACGCGAGCGTGAGGGTGCCTTGCGCGACGCGTTGCGCTCCGGCGCGGCTCGGGGACTCAGCGTCACGGTGGTGGCGAGCGAATCCGGGAAGGGAATGCTTGCGACAGAACCGGGCGGCGTGCGCGCACGGCTCGAACTGGTTGGCCAGGACCGGCCCGGCATCGTGCGGCAGGTCACGGCCGTGCTCGCGGCCCACGGCGCGAACGTGGAGGATTTTTCGTCGGGTACGGAAAGCGCCCCGATGTCCGGCGATCGGCTCTTCCGCGCGACGGCACTGGTGGCACTCCCCGCGGGTGCCGACCACGCGGGCCTGCGTCGGGCGTTGGAGGAGATCGGCGAAGACCTGATGGTCGATGTCGAGTTGCGTCCCGTCGAAGCGACCTGACTTCCGTTCACGGCGAACGCGGCGGGCTGGCCGCCGGCTACAGCAGGCTGAGTTGGTCGTCGGAGGCGTCTCGAACCGTGATCTTCTTGCGCGGTCGAGCCGCCGGCGTCTGCGCCGGTAGGGTCACATTCGGCTCGTCTGACTCCAGCTTGGCGAGAATCGTCTTCGCACGGTCGATCACGGCGAGGGGAAGGCCGGCGAGTCGGGCCACCTGAATTCCGTAGCTACGGTCGGCCGCGCCCGGGACGACCCGCCGCACAAAAACGATGTCGTCATTCCACTCCTTCACGGCCACGGAGAAGTTGCGGAGCCGCGGCAGGTGCTTCTCGAGCTGGGTGAGCTCCTGGTAGTGGGTCGCGAAGAGCGTCCGGGGGCCCTGCGCCTCGCCGCGATGCAGGTACTCCACGACCGACCACGCGATCGACAGACCGTCATAGGTGGAGGTGCCGCGGCCGATCTCATCAAGGATGATCAGCGAGCGGTCCGTGGCGTGATTCAGGATGTTGGCGGTCTCGTTCATCTCGACCATGAAGGTCGAGTTCCCTCGGGCGAGGTCATCGTTGGCCCCGACCCGAGAAAAGATGCGATCGACTAGGCCGACCCGGCAGCGGCGGGCCGGCACCCAACAACCGACTTGGGCGAGCAGGGTGATGAGTGCGACCTGCCGGATGTAGGTGGACTTGCCCGCCATGTTCGGCCCGGTGAGCAGGGCGATCTGCGCCTCGCTCGACGAGAGCAGGGTATCGTTCGGCACAAAAGCCCCGCTTCCTTCGCTGGCGCGGAGCATCTGCTCCACCACCGGGTGCCGACCGTCCTCGATCTCGAGGGTGTCGCTTTCATCGACGTCCGGCTGGACATAGCGGAAGTCGCGCGCGAGATCGGCCCAGCCGGCCAGCACATCGACCTCGGCCAGCGCGTCGGCCGTCTGGGTGAGCGCGATCGACTCATCGAGGATCGCATCGACGAGGCCGCTGAAGAGTTCCCTCTCCCGCGCCAGCGCGTTCTCCTCGGCGTGGAAGATCTCCTTCTCCTTCTGCTTGAGCGCCTCGGTGACGAACCGCTCGCCGTTCGCGGTGGTCTGCTTGCGGACGTAGTCTGGCGGGACGAGGTGCAGGTTCGCCTTCGTGACCTCGATGAAATAACCGAAGACGGACGTGTAGCGCACCTTGAGGCTGCGGATGCCGGTTCGCTGCTGCTCAGTGGTCTCGAGGTCGGAGAGCCAGGTGCGATTGCCCGATGTCAGCGCGCGGAGCCGGTCGAGCTCGGGATCATGACCGGGACGGATGAAGTTTCCGTCCAACAAGTCGGCCGGAAGCTCATCGGCGAGCGCGCCGTGGAGGCGTTCCCGCAATTCAGGCAGTTCCGCGATGCGGTCCGCGAATCCGGCGACCGCCGCGCCGCAGGCCGCGAGCGCCGCCCGCAAGGGCGGAAGTTGGAGCAAGGTATCCCGGACGCCGCCGAGCTCGCGGGGATTGCGCAGGCGATTCTGGAGCCGTCCGAGGATCCGCGGAATGTCGCGGATCTGGCCAAGGCGTTCCCGCAACTCCGCAAGCGGTCGGGGGGAGGCGACACACTCACCCACCAGAGCGTGGCGCCGGCGCAACTCATCGAGATCGAGTGGGGGAGCAGACAGCCAACGCTCCAACAGGCGCGCGCCGGCCGCACTCCCCGTCCGGTTGATTGCGTGGAGAAGCGATCCGTCGCGGGTCCCGCGGACCGACGTGAACACCTCGAGATTCCGCAGCGTGGCGGGATCGAGGAGCAGGTTGCCCTCGCTCCGGTACTGACGCAGGGAGCGGAGATTGCCGGGGGTCGCCCGCAGGTTCTCTGTCGCATACTGCACCAACGCACCCGCGGGTCCGAGTCCCGGGTGGCCCTCGCGGAGTCCGAATCCTTCGAGGTTCAGGACCTGGAGGGCGGAGGCGACCAGCCGCGTGCCCGACGCTGGATCGAACTGGAAAACGGGAAGCTCCGTGCAGAGTCGCCGGCTGCAGAAAGCGTGCAGGGCGTGACGCCCGGCGTCGTCATGCGGCGCAGCGGCCCACGCCGCCAACTCGCCCTCGGGCAGCAGGAGCTCGCTCGGCTCCAGAGCGGTAAGAACCGGCAGAAGCCGGTCGATTGCTGGCTCGGAGGCGACCCGGAACTCCCCGGTGGAAAGATCCAGCCAAGCGGCATGGAGGCCGTGCCGGTCCACGTGCAGCGCGGCGAGATAATGGTTGCGTTGGGCGTCGATCTGGTCGGCCGCCAGGGTCGTACCCGGGGTGAGGATGCGGGAGACCGACCGCCGGACCAATTTGCCCGCCTTGGCGGGTTCCGCCTGGTCGCAGATCGCGACCTTGCGGCCATGAGCCAGCAGCTTGCCCACGTAGGTGTCGAGCGCTTGAGCTGGGAGGCCGGCCATGGGGTGGTCGATGCGCTTGGTCAGCGTCAGCCCAAGGAGCCGGGAGGCGACGACCGCGTCCTCGAAAAACAGCTCAAAGAAGTCGCCGAGCCGGAAAAGCAGCAGCGTGTCCTTGGGCAGCGAGCGCTTCACGTCGAAGTACTGCTGCATCATCGGGGTGAGCTTTTCGACGTCCGAGGACATGGCGCGAACCGGCGGCGGCGGGGAACAGCGGGGCGAGACGGCGGATCAGTAACGCAGGGTCACGCGGCGACCCGAGCGAACGGACTCATAGATGCCCTCGATGATCACCATGTCGCGTCGGCCGAGGGTGGCCGGCGTGGGGATCGGCGTTTCCTGACGGATCGCCGAGGCGAGCGCGTCGAGGTGCAAGGCTTGCTGGCGGATGACGGGGAAGGAGAGGGGACCCTCGTGCGTCCGCGCCGCAAGCCCGCGATAGCTGTAGGCTGGCTCGAGCTCGATCCAGCCTCGCGCCCCCTCGGCGCGGAAGCGGTTCATGTTGTCGGCGTAGCTGGTGAACAGCTCCGCGCGGGCCCCATTCGCGAACTCCATGGTCCAATCCAGTGCCTCCTCGACGTCGACGAACAGATCCGGCCTCTTCTTCGGCCGCTCGCGGGCGGTAAGCGCCACCGGGTCCGCCTGAGCCGCGAGGCAAGCCTCGTGGAGGGCGTAGATGCCGACATCCATGAGCGGACCGCCGCCAGCGAGGGCCCGTTCGGCACGCCACACTTTGCGACCCATCGTGAAGCCGAAGCCACCCGACATTGCGAGGTAGGGGCCATCCGTGCCCGCCCGGGCCCGGCGAATCAGCTCCTGATGGTAAGGGTCAAAGTGCAGCCGATACCCCATCGAAAGAGAACGCTTGGCGGCGGTGGCGGCCGCGATCATCTGGTCGCATTCCGCGACCGAGACCGCCATCGGCTTCTCGCAGATCACGTGCTTGCCCGCGCGCAGCGCCGCGATCGTGTGCTCTGCGTGAAGCGAGTTGGGAGTGACCACGTAAACGAGTTCCGCCTCGGGAGCATCGGCCATCCGCGCCATGTCCGCGTAGCTCCAGACATTGCGCTCCGGGAATCCGTGCTCGCGCGCCCAGGCCCGGCCCTTGTCCGCTGAACCCGTCACCACGCCGACGAGTTTGAGGTGCCTCGACTCCAGGACCGCAGGGAGGAGCTCACGCGTGGCGTAGTTGCCCAAACCCGCCAGCACGATGCCGAGCCGACGGGGCTCCTCGGAGGACTGCGCCGACCGAGGCAGAACGCTGGCGGCGGCGACGGCCGCGAGCCCGGTGGACGTACGGGTGAGGAAACCGCGGCGGGACAGGGCCGAGGAGGGGCGTGGGGGGAGCATCGCGCGAGTGTGCGCGGCGCGGCGCCCCGGGCAAGCCGGGCTTGTGCGGAACTAGGGGAAAAGTCCCCGGCTCTGCTTCGCTTCCGCGACCCGCCCGATCCCCAAGGTGAGGGCGGCCAGGCGACGGCTGAACTTGAACTTCCGGCGCTGGTACTCCACGGACTCCTTCGCCTTGTCCAGCATCGCGAAGAGCTTGGTCAGCACCTCGTCCCGCGACCAGTAGAAGTGCTGCAGGTTCTGCAGCCACTCAAAGTACGAAACGATCACGCCGCCCGAGTTGCAAAGAATGTCCGGGATGACCTCGATGTCGCCACGTTCGTCGATGACGCGGTCGGCTTCGTTCGTGGTGGGACCGTTCGCGGCTTCGGCGAGGACGCGGCACTGGAGGCGCGCGGCGATCTCCGGCGTGATCACCCGTTCGATCGCCGCCGGAACGACGGCGGTGCATTTGAGCGTGAGCAACTCCTCGTTGGTGATCGCCGTGCCTCCGTCGAAGTCACGCAGCACCTTGTTGTACCGGACGTACTCGAGGGCGCGACGGACGTTGATGCCGTCGGCGTTGAAGAACGCGGCTGTGTGATCAGAAATTGCCACCACCTTCGCTCCGTACTGGTCGAGCGCTGCGGCAGTCTCGGCTCCCACATTGCCAAAGCCCTGAATGGCGACCGTCGCCTGCCCGACGGGAATGGCGAGATCCTCAAGGTAGCGCTTCAGGAGGTAGGCCACGCCCGCTCCGGTGGCCTCGCGACGCCCCTGGGACCCCCCGAGCGACAGCGGCTTGCCGGTGACGATGGCCGGCGCCAGGTGTCCGACGTGACTCGAGTAGGTGTCCACCATCCAGCCCATGATTGTCTCGTTGGTTCCCATGTCCGGGGCTGGCACGTCCACCTCGGGGCCGATGAAGGGGATCAACTCCTGAATGTACCGACGCGACAGCCGCTCGATCTCCGCGGTGGACAGCTGCGCCGGGTCAACGATGACCCCGCCCTTCGCCCCGCCGTAGGGAAGGCCCACGAGCGAGCACTTCCAGCTCATCCACATCGCGAGCGCCGCCACCTCGCCAATCGTCACGCTCGGGTGAAACCGGATGCCTCCCTTGGAGGGACCCGTGGAGAGGCTGTGCTGGACGCGGTAACCCTCGAAGACCGAGATGGAGCCATCGTCACGGCGGATGGGCAGGGACACTGCCAGGCAGCGCTTCGGCCACTTGGTGCGGTCGCGGATCGCCTCCGGGAGGTTGATCGCATCGGCCGCAAGATCGAACTGCCGGCAGGCCATGCGGAAGACTTCCGAGTCGTAGAGGGGTGAGACGATGACCTTGGACATGGAGGGGGCGGACGACCCCAGCCTGCCCGGTTCCAGGGTCTTGGCAAACCGCATCCGGAACGCGCCAACGCCTAGAAACCGCGTTGCTGAGCGACCTGCTCGTGCTTAATTCCTCCCTAATGCAATCGCTGCTCGGCAGGCTTCTCGCGTGGTTCGCGGAAAAGACGATGACCGTGGTGGTGATCGTCGTGCTGGGCGTGGCCGTGACTGCGCTCTGGATCTTCGTCCGGGAGCAGCAGTTGCGCGAGCGAGACCGGAGCATCCGGGTAACCCAGGTGGCGACCGAGTTGAGCCGGCAGGAAGCCCTGCGGGACGCCGCCGAGCAACAGTGGGGTAGATTGACGCAGCAGATCGGCGAGCAGACCCAGCGGGTGGAGCGGGCGGCGAAGCTGTTTCAGACGCTCGCGGACCTTGATCACTGGTGGGAGCGGTGGTTTGGCGACGCGGAACAGGCGCGGCGAAATCGCGAGCGTTCCGAATCGATCCGACGGCTCAAGGACGAGGCCACAGCGCGCCTGCGCGACCTCGGACGGGAGCGCGACCGGACCGCGGATCAGGTCAAGGCGCTCGAGGTCAAAGTACTCGATCTTCGCGGTGAATTGCGCGCCCTTGAGACGGCTCAGCCGGAGTGGGTCCGGTACGTGGTCCGCGGCTGGGAGCGGGCGCAGGCGGGGTTGTGCATCGCGGTCGCGGCCTACCTGTTGGGCCCGAGCCTCTGGAAACTCGTGGCGTATTTCCTTCTGGGGCCGTTGCTCGGCCGGGCTCGTGGCGTGCGGGTTGGCAACAGCGAGGCGGGTGGGGTGATCGCGGAGACGCGGGGCGTCTCGGTCGATGTTTCGCTCTGGCCGGGCGAGCGGCTCGAAGTGCGGCAGCGCTTTCTGCAGGCCAGCGATGAGGGACTGAGCCGCCGGACGCGTCTCCTGTTCGATTGGCGGCATCCCCTCACCAGCCTGGCGTGCGGCCTGCTGGAACTGATCGCTCTGCGCAATCAGCGCGCCGGCACGGTGTCTCGAGTCACTCTCGCCGATTCGCGGGCTGCGCAGCAGGATCTTTGCGTGATTCAGGTGGCGGCGGGAAGTTCGCTGGTGCTGCGCCCTCGGTCACTGGTGGCCGTGATCACCCCGGGTGAGGAGCGTCTCCGGCTGCGCGCGCGCTGGCTCCTGTCGCACTGGCTCTCGTGGGCGATACTGCACTTTCGAGTCTTTGAAGTGGAGGGACCCTGCCGTCTGGTGATCGCGGGCACCCGGGGCGTTCGCGTGGAGACAGTCGGCGCAGCTGATCATCCCCCGGGGAGGCGTCGCGTGAATCGGGGAACGGCGATCGGCTTCAGCTCGGGACTGGAACATCGCGTCGCCCGGGCGGAGACATTCTGGGCGTACTACCGCGGGCATCATCCGCTTCTGGATGACCTCTTCTCCGGGTCCGGCACGCTCCTGTGCGAGCAGGCGGTGCCGGCGGCGCTGGAATCCAGCGAGCGGCGCTGGGGCGCGGCGTGGAATGGATTTCTCCGGGCGATCGGACTGTAGCGGCGCACCTCACTCCGCCGTCCGCGGCCGCTTGAGATGCCGCGACAGGTAGGGCGCGGTCGGACTCGAGCGCCGCGACAGAAGGGCGGAAAAGGGACCACTGAAGAGTAGGTGTCCACCGTCTGGTCCGCCGTCCGGACCCAATTCGATCACCCAGTCGGCTTCTGCGATCACATCGAGGTGATGTTCGATCACGACCACCGTGTGGCCCTGTTCGACCAAGGCATGCAGCACACCGATAAGGCGCTCGCAGTCGCTGAGGTGAAGCCCGATCGTGGGCTCCTCGAGGAGATAGAGATTGCGCACGGAAGTGCCGCGCGCCCGGTCCCGCGCTCCGGGCAGACCGGCTGCCAATTCGGAGACGAGCTTGAGCCGCTGCGCCTCGCCGCCGGAGAGCGTGGGCGAGCTTTGACCGAGCGAGAGGTAGCCGAGGCCGCAGTCGACCATCAGGCGGCACACCGCCGATAGCGTCGCATGGAAATCGAAGAAGCCGACCGCCTCCTCGAAGCTCAATTGCAGGACTTCTCCGATGTTCTTGCCCTTCCACCGAATGTCCGCG
>CAZEJZ010000097.1:0-8765 GCA_964512415.1 uncultured Opitutaceae bacterium | reverse complement strand
ATGGGAAGCCGGTGACGGCCCGGGACGTCGCCTACACCTTCAACCACCTCTACCGGATCAACCCCGGCTTTCCCGCCTGGCAGTACCTCTCGGCGGTCGACGTGGTGGACGCAGCGGCGGAGCGGCCCCGCACCGTGGCGTTTCGCTTTCGCGCAAAGGATCCAAATCCGCTGATGGTGCAGCACTGGCTGACGCTGAACGCGATCCTGCCGCAGCACGTGTGGGAGCCGCTGCTCGCGGCGGCGAAGGGGGATTTCAATGAGTTGCTGAAGTACAAGGCCGACCAGAACCCGATCGGGTCGGGCCCGTACCGCCTCCACTCTTACTCCGCGGAGAAAATCGTCGCGGAACGCTTCGACGCCTACTGGGGCAACGCCGCGCTGCACGGCGGGAAGCTCCCGGCGCCGCGCTTCCTCATCGCGCCGATCTACAAGAGCAACGACCACTACAGCCTCGCGCTGCAGCAGGGACGCATCGACGCGGCCAACACCTTCATCCCGCGCATCTGGCTAAAGGCCCGCAAGGGCGTGCGGGCCTGGTTCGTCGAACCGCCCTACTTCCCGCCGGCGTGCATGCCCACGGCCTTCATCAACCATCTCCGCGCGCCGCTCAACGACGTCCGCTTCCGCCGCGCGATGGCCTTCGCGATCAACTACGACGACATCCGCGAGCTCGCCGTCTCCGGCTACAGCGTCCCGCACGAGCCGGGCTTCATCCTGCCCTTCGGCGTCGAGAAGCGCTACTTCAACGCCGAGGACGCGCAGCGGTTCGGCACGCGCTTCGACCCGGCCCGCGCCCGGCAGGAACTCGCCGCCGGCGGCTACCGGGGCGTCTTCCGCGACGGGGAGCTGATCGAGACCCACAACGCCTCCGGCGCGCGCGTGCCGACGCTCTTCATCCAGTGCCCGGCCGGCTGGAGCGACTGGGAATCCATGGTCCGCATCATGGTCCGCGGCATGCGGGAGGTTGGCATCGACGTCCGCGAGCAATTCGTCGACAGCACCGCCTACTACCGCGCCCTGCCGCTCGCCGATTTCGACCTGATCATCGCGACGCCCTCGCCAGTGCCGTCGCCCGCGGAGCCATGGGCGCGCTTCGACTTCGTCCTGAACTCCCGCGACTGGGCCCCGGCCGGCGAACGCATGTTCACCAACATGGGCCGCTTCAATCGCCCCGGCTCCCCGGAGTACGTCGCCCGCTTCGACGAACTCCTCGCCCGCATTCCCGTCGTCACCGACGAAACGGAACGCGCCGCCCTCTACCGCGAACTCAACCGCCTGTGCATGGAGGTGCAGCCGGCGATCCCGCTCGTTTACCGCCCGAAGGCGTTCTACGAGTTCAATGAGAAGGTCTGGAGCGGCTTCCCCACCGCTGCCAATCCGTACCTGCCCCCGACGGTGCCGTCACAAGGTGCCGGTACCCTCATGCTCTGGCACCTGCGGCCCGTCGGCGCGGCGACCCCGTAACCACCGCCAGCGCCACGTTTTCCATCCCCATGTTCCGCCAGCACCCGACTCTCCGCTACATCACCGCCCGGGCGGGATGGTACGCGCTGACCTTCCTCGTCGCGGTGACGATCAACTTCTGGCTCCCGCGCCTCGGCGAGGCCAACCCGGTGGACACCCTGATGGCCCGCGTCTCCGGCTCGATGGACGCGCAGGCGGCGCGCGAACGCGAGGAGTCCTACCTCCGCGAGTTCGGACTCGTGCAGACCGACGACACCGGAAAGATCCTTCGCGCCGCCGACGGCACGCCGCTGCGCACGTCGATCCTCACCCAGTTCCTGCGCTACCTGCGCATGAGCCTGCAGGGGGACTTCGGGCGCTCGATCGTCCAGCACCCGCGACCCGTCAGCGACATCATCCTCACCGCGCTGCCGTGGACGCTCGCGCTGCAGATTCCCGCGCTGGTGCTGGGCTGGTTCATCGGCAACGGCCTCGGCGCGCTGGCCGCCTACCGGCGCGGCGTGCTCGACACGGTGTTCTATCCCGTGGCGCTGCTGGTCAGCGCCATCCCGTCCTTCTGCTTCGGGATCCTCCTCGTCTACGTCTTCGGCGTGCAGCTCGAATGGCTGCCCACGCTCGGCGGCTACGACGAGGCGCTCAATCCCGGCTTCAATGCGGCCTTCCTGAGCAGCGCCGCGACGTACTACATCCTGCCCTTCCTCTCGGTCTTCCTCCTCGTGGTCGGCGGCCAGGCGATCGGTATGCGCTCGATGTGCATCTACGAACTCGGCACCGACTACGTCCGCTACGCGAAACTGATGGGCGTGCGGGAGTCGACGATCGTCCGCTACATGTTCCGCAACGCCATGCTCCCGCAGCTCACCGGCCTCGCCCTCACCCTCGGCGGGATGGTCGGCGGCGCACTCATCGCGGAGATGGTCTTCAGCTACCCGGGCCTCGGGCTGTCGGTGCTGACCGCCATCCAGAGCCTCGACTACCCGGTGATCACCGGCTGCACGCTGCTCGTCACCACCTGCGTGCTCGTGGCGAACTTCACCGTCGATATCCTGATCGGTTTCCTTGACCCGCGCATCCGCGCGGCCCGGGAGGGCGAGGCCTGAGTCCATGAAACTCCTCCGCCACCTCCTGCGCAGCCCGGGTTTCCTCGTCGGCGCCCTCCTCCTCCTCGCCACGCTGCTGCTCGCGTTCCTGCCGCCGCTCCTGATGGAGCTCGATACCAGCCGCCGCGTTGGCCTCGCCTACGTTCCGCCGACCTCCGGTCGCTGGCTCGGGACCGATCACCTCGGGCTCGACATGTACGCCCTGCTCGTCTCCGGCCTGCGCTCCTCCCTCTACGTCGGATTCCTCGCCGGCTTCGTGGCGACCGTCCTGGGCACGCTGATCGGCGTGTACGGCGGCTACAAGGGCGGCTGGATCGACGATGTCCTGACCGCCTGCACGAACCTCTTCCTCGTCATCCCGAGCCTGATCGTGCTGATCCTGCTGTCGGGCAGCCTGCAGGAGGGGCGGAGCCTGACCCTGATCGCGCTCTTCATCGGCTGCACCACGTGGACGTGGAGCGCCCGTGCGGTGCGCGCCCAGGCCGCCAGCCTGCGCTCGCGCGACCACGTCGCGCTCGCGCGCATCAACGGCTACGGGACGCTCGGGATCGTCTGCCTGCACATCCTGCCCTACCTGCTTTCGTACCTGTTCATGGTCTTCATCCTCCAGACCGCGTCGGGGATCCTGACCGAGTCGGTGATCAGCATGCTCGGGCTCGGACCCTACGACACGGTCTCGCTGGGCAACCTGCTCAACCAAGCGATCCGCAACGAGGCGCTGTCGGACGGCGCGTGGTGGGCGTTCTTCCCGCCGATGCTGCTGATCACGGTCATCGCCTTCGCCCTCTACGTCCTCAACACCTCGATGGAAGGCGTGTTCAACCCGCGCCTCCGCAAGTGACCCGCGCCATGCCCGCCATCCTCGAGGTCGAAGACCTGCGTCTCCATTACCTCACCCGCCTCGGCAAGCGGGTGCAGGCGGTCGACGGCGTTTCCTTCCAGCTCCAGCCCGGGGAAATCCTCGGCATCGCCGGCGAGTCCGGCTGCGGCAAGACCACCCTGGTCAGCGGGCTGATGGGCCTGCTCATGCCGCCGCTGCACCTCACGTCCGGCGCGGTGCGGATCGCGGGCCGCGACATCCTTCGCCTCCCGCCGGCGGAGGTCCGCCGCTCCGTGCTCGGCCGCGACATCGCGATGATCCCGCAGGGCGCGCTGAACTCGCTCAACCCGACGCGGAAGATCCGCGACCTCGCCGCCGACGTCATCCTCGCCCACGACGAGGGCGCGGACCGCCGCGCGATCCAGGAGCGTCTGCGCGAGCGCTTCACGCGGATCGGATTGGAGGCGGACGCGGTCCTCAACGCGTATCCGGTGCAGCTGCCCGCCGGGATGAAGCAGCGCGTCGTGATCGGAGTTTCCACGCTGCTGAACCCGCGGATCGTCATCGCCGACGAACCCAGCTCGGCGCTCGACGTGTCGTCGCAGAAGGCCGTGATCCAGCTCCTCTTCAACCTGCTGGACGAAGGCATCGTCTCGTCGATGGTCTTCATCACGCACGAACTGCCGCTGCTGCGCCACGTCGCTGGTCGCATCGCGGTGATGTACGCGGGGCAGATCGTCGAGATCGGGACGACCGAGCAGGTGATCTTCGACGGACGCCAGCCGTACACGCGGGCGCTGATGGGCTCGATGCTCAGCGCCGAACCCGGACAGAAGTCCCGGAAGCCGGTCGCAATCGAGGGTGCCCCGCCGAACCTCGGCGAGCCGATCTCCGGCTGCCGCTTCGCCGTGCGCTGCCCGGTCGCGCAGCCGGACTGCCCGCAACGCGATCAAGTCCTGCGCGAGGTCGCGGGCCGCCACGTGAGGTGCCATCATGCCCGCTGAGACTCCCTGCTTCGAGGCCCGAAACCTGACGCGCGCCTTCGGCCACGGCGCGCGGCGCAAGGTCGCCGTCAACGACGCGACCTTCACGATCGCCGAACGCGAAATCGTCTCGCTCGTCGGCCAGTCCGGCTGCGGCAAGAGCGTCCTCGCCAAGCTCCTCCTCCGCCTGGAAAAACCGTCCTCCGGCGACCTGCTCTACCACGGACGCCCGATCGCGGAGTCCGGAGATCCCCGCGCGTATTGGCGCGATGTACAGGCGGTCTTCCAAGATCCGTACGCGGCGTTCAACCAGTTCTTCACCATTCGCTCGCAGCTGAAGGCGTGTTTCCGGCTCTTCGACCGCCGCCCGCCCGAGGCCGAAATGGAGGAGCGCATCGACCAGGCCCTGCTCGCGGTCAATCTCCGGCCCCGCGAGCTCGACGGGAAGTACCCCTTCGAACTCTCCGGCGGCCAGATGCAGCGCCTGCTGCTCGCCCGCATTTTCATCCTCCGGCCCCGCGTGCTCATCGCCGACGAGCCGACCTCGATGGTCGATGCCTGCAGCCGCGCCGGGATCCTCGAGTACCTGATGAAGCTCAAGGAGGAGCTCTCGATGACCATCGTCTTCGTGACGCACGACATCGGCCTCGCGTACTACGTCTCGGACCGCCTCTTCATCCTGCACGAAGGCCGGATCGTCGAACAAGGTACGCCGGACGAAGTAATCCAGCGACCGACCAGCCCTTTCACGCGCCAGCTCCTCGATGACATTCCCTCGGTCCACCGGCCGTGGGTGAGCCGGGCGTGAAGTAACCAAGAAGCCGGCACCGACTCCCGTGGGGAAGCCCGTGCCGGCTCAGCCTTCGAGGACACCACGCCCCTCCGGCTGCCAAACCCGGCCCATGAGGCATGGGCCGAAGGGTCATACTCAGCTTTCCTGCTCGGCGTGCCGCTCCGCCTGCAGAGCGAGGAAGCCAGCCGGGCCGACGATGCCGGTGAAGCCCAGCACCATCAGGAATTGCACGATGATCGCGCGACTCACCTCGAGACCGAAGCGATCTCCGAACTCCAACACGCACCAGCCGAGCAGCACCGCATAGAGGACGTAACGAAGGGTCCAGTAGTGCGCCCGATTGCGGTCCGCCAGTTCCCGCTCGTCCAACTCCGCATCCGCTGACTGCGCCACGAAGCTGAAGTCGGACCAGAGCATCAACCCGACTCCGACGATTCCACCGATGGTCAGGATCCCGTGAACAACGAGTAGCCAAGCCTGCCGGGCATCCTCGGGGGCGTCCGCCCCGGGCAGGAAACACTTGATGACGAGTGCACCCCAAAGCGCGATCAGGGTGGCGATGAAGAGCGTCCGCAAAACCGGCGCGCTCAGGTTAAGTCCGTGATGCTTTCTGGTTGTCATTGTTTATCGGATACAAAGTGAATCTCAAAGTCGGTGGCGCATTTTCGTCCACGCACCGCGCGGACGGGAACACGCCGCTCGCCCACTCAGGCACCCCCACGCGGCGGCGCCAGCTGGTCTGCCAGCGGGGGAAAGGGTTCGAGCGAGAAGAGCTGGTGGACACTCACGCGGAAAACCGCCGCGAGCTTCAGGGCCAGTTCCACGCTCGGGCTGTAGCTGCCACGCTCCAGAAACCCGATGGTCTGTGGATTCACGCCCACCAACTCTGCCAGATCTTTCCGGCTGATTTGGCGCTCGGCCCGAAACAATGCGATGCGGTTGTGAACCATTACGCACAAAGCTTCATTGTGTTTCCGC
Organism: uncultured Opitutaceae bacterium; assembly: GCA_964512415.1. GTDB lineage: Bacteria > Verrucomicrobiota > Verrucomicrobiia > Opitutales > Opitutaceae > UBA6669. The sequence goes on along the minus strand of CAZEJZ010000097.1, from coordinate 2,625 downwards.
AATTATTCAATAAAAAAAGCAGCATTTCGATGCTTTTCCTTCAAAACTGCATCCTGCCGCGTTCGCCGCTACGGCGGCCCACCCCACGCCCGCTCCGTCGGAAGCGCGACGGGTTGGAGCAGGCCCGAAGCCACTTCCCTCTCCGCGTCACCCCACCGGGAGCGTGTGCACGAAGAGGTGGTCGCCGCGCGCCGGGGCGCGGCACCGGGGTGACGTCCACGAAGAGCAACTCGTCGGCCTCCTCGCCGAAGCGCCCCTGCACCGCCGCGCGGCCATCCGGCCCGACGACCAACGAGCAACCGATGCAAAGATGCCCATCCCACGCGCCACCGCGGACCCGACCGACGTTGCTGCAGCCCGCGATCCAGAGCCGGAAGCGCCGCGCCACCGCAGCGTAATTGCGCCGCCAGTCGCCGCCGTAGGGCGTGCGGTGGTTGTTCCATGTGGGCGGCACCGCCCACGCCGAGGGCGACAGCACCACGTCCGCACCCATGAGCCCGAGCGTACGCGTGACGAACTGCCGGTCCGTATACCCGTCGGCGCAGATCATCAGGCCAAACGTGCCCAGCGGCGTCGCCACGACCCCAAGGCGATCGCCCTGATCGTACACGCCATGACCGATTTCGAGTTCGTTGAGTTTGCGGTGATGGAGGATGACCTCGCCCTCCGGCGAGATCAGCACGGCCGCGTTGAAGACGTGCCGCCCGGCCCGCTCGGTCAGACCACAGCACACGTACACGCCGTGTCGCTTCGCGGCCTGACGCAGCGCACGGCAGAACGTACCGCCTGGCACCGGCTCGGCGAGTCGGCGGGCCGCCGGATAGGTCCATCCCAGATCAGCGGCTTCAGGCAACAGCACGACCTGCGCCCCCGCCCGTGCCGCGGCAGCGATCCGCGCGACGGCGGTCGCCCGGTTACGCGCCCGTTGGCCGCCGCGCACCGGCATCTGCACCAACGCGAGACGAAATGTCCGCGGCGTCGGCGTCGCCTTGGCGGCATCGCGGGAGGATTTCCGGAGGGGCATGCGTGGGGAATGCCGTCACGCCCGCAAGCATCGGCCGACGGCGCTGCAAAACCTCTCAGCTGAGCAGCGGCCTGACAACGCATTTGCCCCGAATCGCTCATCGCGCTCACGGGCTCCCGTTCGCAGCGGAGCGCCACCCAAACGAACAACCGGGCGGGCATCCCCTCGCAGACATACGAACGCACGGCGCAGGCCCCGAGGGAGCCCGGCAAGGACCACGGTGCGTCCGCGGCCCTTACGTCGCGACGAACACGGTCGCGGGTCGAAACCGATCTGCCCGGACCGGGACTGCACCCCCCGGGGGCCAGCCATACAAAGAATCCAGTTCCCTCACCGCTGAGTCATGCCAAGATTTGAAACCCGTTGCCATGACCCCCACCCCTCGCACCCACCTGCACAGTCTCCTCGTCGCCAACGAGCTCGTGCGCTTCGTCGACGACGAAGTGCTGCCCGGCACCGGCATCGACCGCGACGTCTGGTGGGCCGGGTTGGACGCCATCGTGCGCGAGCTCGCGCCGAAGAACGCGGCGTTGCTGGCCGAGCGCGACCGCCTGCAGGCCGAACTCGACGCCTGGCACGCGGCCAACCCCGGGCCGATCGGCGACCTGCCCGCCTACCGGGCTTTCCTGCAGCGCATCGGCTACCTCGTCGCGCCCCCGGCCGCAGTGCAGTGCCGCACCGCGCAGGTGGACGAGGAGGTGGCCCCGCTCGCCGGGCCACAATTGGTGGTGCCCATCCTCAACGCACGCTACGCCCTCAACGCCGCAAACGCTCGCTGGGGCTCGCTTTACGACGCCTTGTACGGCACCGACGTCATCCCCGAGTCCGGCGGCGCGGAGAAGGGAGCGGGCTACAATCCGGTCCGCGGCCAAAAGGTGATCAGCTACGCCCGCAACGTGCTGGACCAGGCCGCCCCGCTGGTCGGCGCTTCGCACCGCGACGCCACCGCGTACCGCGTCGAGGCTGGCGGTGACGGCGCCCGGCTCGCCGTGGCGTTGAAGGATGGCACCGTCACAGGCCTCGCCGACCCGTCCCGATTCGTCGGCCACCAAGGCGAGGCCGCCGCACCGTCGTCGGTGCTGCTGCGCCACCACGGTCTGCATCTGGACATCCGCATCGACCGCAACCACCCGATCGGCCGCAGCGACGCGGCGGGGATCGCCGACGTGGAGGTCGAGGCGGCCCTGTCGACCATCCTCGACCTTGAGGACTCGGTGGCCGCAGTCGATGCCGCGGACAAGGTGCTCGGCTACCGCAACTGGCTCGGCATCGTGAAAGGCACGCTGACGGCCGAGGTGGCCAAGGGCGGCCGCACGTTCACACGCGGGCTCAACCCCGACCGCCGCTACGTGGCGGCCGACGGCGGCGAGCGCGTCCTGCACGGCCGCAGCCTGCTCTTCCTGCGCAACGTCGGTCACCTGATGACAAACCCCGCCATCCTCTGGGGCGGCGACCAACGCGAGATCCCGGAAGGGATCCTCGACGCGGTGATCACCACGACCGTGGCGCTGCACGACCTGCAGGGCCACGGCGCGATCGGCGGCCAACGCATCCGCAACAGCCGCACCGGCAGCGTCTACATCGTCAAGCCCAAGATGCAC
>CAZEJZ010000096.1:0-8824 GCA_964512415.1 uncultured Opitutaceae bacterium | reverse complement strand
CCAGTTGGCCCACACCCCGGCGCTGCTGCGGCGCCTGCAGGGACCGCCGGATTTCGACGAGGATACGCCCTACTTCCCCGGCATCTTCGACCACGCCCGCCGCGCCGTGTCCGCCGCCGTGGAGGCCATGGACCTCGCGCTCGCCCACGAGCGGAAGGCGTTCGCGCTGATGCGACCCCCGGGCCATCACGCCACCGCCGGGCAGGCGATGGGGTTCTGTTACCTGAACCAGATCGCCGTGGCCGCGCTGGAAGCCCGTCGCCGCGGCGCCACCCGCGTGGCGGTGTGGGACTTCGACGCCCACCACGGCAACGGCACCGAGGCGATCCTCGAGGGCCGCGAAGGATTCCGCTTCTGCTCCGTCCACCAATTCCCCGGCTACCCCGGCACCGGCACCCGCCAGACCGCCACCTGCCGGAACTGGACCATCGCCCCGCACACCCCTCCCGCCGATCACCTCGAGGCCCTCGCCAAGTCCTGGGATGCCGTGCTCGCTTTCCGCCCGGATCTCGTCCTCATCTCCGCCGGTTTCGATGCCTATGCGAAGGACCCGATCACGGCGATGACCCTTGAAAGAGAACACTTTGCGGAACTGGGTCGGTGGGTGGCGCAGGCGGATTTCCCGTCGGCGGCGGTGCTGGAGGGTGGCTATAGTCCCGACCTTCCGCAGTTGATCGAAGCGTTCCTCAAGGCGTGGGAAGGCTAGGGAATCCGTGCTGCCGATGCGCCGGGGTCTTCGTCCCGGGAACCCGACGCGGAATTGAGCGTTGAAGGCGATGCCCCGGGCGGTGACGTTCTTAACACGCTTCTCGCGATCCCGTCCCTGATGAATCTGCACTTTATCCCGTCCTCGCTTCGGCGCCTGCTCGGCGTGAAGGTGCCCTCGCCGCAGCCGACGTATGAACTGCTGGACCTTCCGGGATCGCTGGGACCGCTGTTGGCCGCGTTGGACCGGACGGACGAGGTGACCCTCGATACCGAGGCGGACAACATGTACCACTACAAGACGCGGGTCTGCCTGCTGCAGTTCCTCGTCGGCGACCGGATCTTCTTGGTCGATGTGCTCGCCCCCGGCATCGAATCGAAGCAGCTCTGGTCGCGCCTCGCGACGAAGCACTTGGTCATGCACGGCAGCGACTTCGACCTGCGCCTGCTCCACGCGGAGTGTGGTTTCCGGGCCCACCGCCTCTTCGACACGATGCTCGCGGCGCAGTTGCTCGGGCGGAAGCGCATCGGGCTGGCCTCGCTGCTCGAGGAACACTTCGGCGTCCAGCTCGACAAGGAAGGGCAGAAGGCCAACTGGTCGAAGCGGCCCATTTCCGCGAAGTTGCGCGACTACGCGGCGCGCGATGTGGCGCACCTGCCGGATCTGCGCGACCTGCTCACCAAGGACCTCGTGAAGCGCGGACGCTACGCGTGGTTCGAGCAGCAGTGCGCGCGTCAGATCGAGGTCGGAGCGGAAGGCTTTGCCCCGCCGGACGAGAACGACTGGCGCATCGGCCGTTCCGAGCGACTCCGCGGCAAGGGCCTGACCGTCCTGCACGCGGTGTGGCATTGGCGTGAGCAGACGGCGCAACGGCTGGATGTTCCGCCGTTCAAGGTCTGCTCGAACGACATTCTGCTCCGCTACGCGCAGTGCGCGGACGAGGGGGGCTCGGAGGCGGCGATCGTGCAGGCCGCGCACCTGGGGAAGCGCCAGGACCGGCTCAGCGCCTCGCTCACGGCGGCGGTCCGTGCCGGGCTGGAGCGCGATCCGCACACGCTGCCGCGCCGGCGCGGCCGGGATCCGGAGCACACGCCGCTGTCCGCCGAGGAAATTTCCCGCCAGGATCGCATCAAGCTCGCGCGCGATCGCGTGGCGGCGCAGCTCGACATCGAGCCCACCCTGATCGCCAACCGCAGCCAGCTCGCGCAGATCGCGCGGGCCCCGGACCGGATCGGCACGGTGCTGCTTCCCTGGCAGGCGGAGTTGCTCGATGGCGAGCACCTCAACTGAGCGCGGGTCCAGCACAGGGAGCGTGCGGCGTGGACTCCTCGGCGAACATCGCCCGACACCTGCCGGCGATGGCCGGGCAGCAGCCCGACACGCCCGCGCTCAAGGTGCCTCGCGGACGACTCACGGACGGCTCGATCGATTACCTCACGCTCTCCTTCCGTGAGCTCGACGCGGAGGTCGACCGCTGGTGCGCGCGGCTTGCGACGGCAGGGATTCGCCGCGGCGATCGCACGCTGGTCATGGTGCGCCAAGGACTGCCGCTCATCGCCTCGGTCTTCGCGCTCTTCAAGCTCGGGGCCGTCCCGGTGGTGATCGACCCGGGCATGGGCCTGCGCTCCTTCCTGCGCTGTGTCGCGCGCTCCCAACCGCGCGCCCTGCTGGGCATTCCGGTGGCGCGGTTGCTCAGCCGGATCGCATTTCCGGCGTTCCGCAGCGTGGCGGTCCGCGTGGCGGTGCCCTCAGCGCTCACCGCGCGTTGCCCGGGGCAGGGCGAGTCGGCCCCCCGCGCGTTCGTCCCGGCCGCGACCGGCCCCGATGAACTGGCCGCCGTGCTGTTCACGTCGGGCTCGACCGGTGCACCCAAGGGCGTGCGCTACACGCACGGCATGTTCGATGCCCAAGTCGAACTGATCCGGCGTGCCTACGACATCCGCCCGGGCGAGGTGGACCTGCCGCTGCTCCCGGTTTTTGCTCTGTTCAATCCGGCGCTGGGCATGACCACGATCGTGCCGGAGATCGATCCGCGCAAACCCGCGGAGGTCGATCCCGAGCGCATCCTCCAAGCCATCCGTCAGGAGAAGGTCACCAACTCCTTCGGCTCGCCGACGCTGTGGCGCAAGCTGGCCGACTACGCGGCGGCGCGCGCCGTCACGCTGCCAACCGTGCGTCGCGTCCTCTGCGCCGGCGCGCCGGTGCCGCCGGTGCTGTGGGAACAGTCTGTCCGCTTGCTGCCCCACGGCCGCCTGCACAGTCCCTACGGCGCGACCGAGGCCTTGCCGGTCTCCAGCATCGCGGCGGAGGAGGTGCTCCGGGAAACCGCGGCGGCCACGCTCGACGGCGCCGGGACGTGCGTGGGTCGGCCCCTGCCGGGCGTCCGGGTGCGGATCGTGCCGCTGGCGGATGAACGCTCCGTGCCGGGCGTGCTCGAGCGGGACGCGGCGGCGGGCGAGATCGGCGAGATCCTGGTCAGCGGCGCGAATGTCACGCGGGAGTACGACGACCTGCCCGAGGCGACGCGGCACGCGAAGCTGCGGGAGGATCCGGCGGGCACCCTGTGGCACCGCATGGGCGACTGCGGTTACCTCGATGCCGCGGGTCGGCTGTGGTTTTGCGGCCGCAAGGCCGAGCGCGTGCAGACGGCCAATGGCCCAGTCTTCACCGAGCAGGTTGAGCCCCTGATGAATCGGCACCCGGCGGTGCGGCGCTCGGCGCTCGTCGGCCTCGGCCCGGCGGGTCATCAGCAGCCATGGCTGGTGGTCGAACTTGCCGACGGCGCGCGGTCCGGCGACGCGGTGCGCGCCGACCTGCTGGCCTTGGCGCGGCGTCACCCGCGGACCACGGTGCTAGCGGGCATCGCGTTTCATCCCCGCTTCCCCGTGGACGTGCGGCACAACGCCAAGATCCACCGCTTGACCCTCGCCCGCTGGCTGGCGGCCCGGTCGCCGTCCGTGGCGCCCCCGGTTTGACCGGATCGCGGCGGGTCGACGTCGGCCCGCCTCGGGCTGTATGCGGCGAAGTGTCACGGCCGTGATGTCGCGGGCGCTTGCGCCACCTTCCCAAGCCGGGTAATGCGTGGGCCCATGCAAACCCTGATCCAAGCGCTCCGCCGCCGTGCGGGCGTTGTCACCCTCTGCTGCCTCGCGCTGGCGTCGGCCCGCGCGGACGAAGGCCTCTGGCTCTTCAGTCACCCCCCGCGCGAAGCGCTGCGCCAGACGCACGGCTTTGAGCTGACCGACGCGTGGCTGGACCACGTCATGAAGGCCTCGGTCCGCTTCGGTGGCGCATCCGGATCGTTCGTCAGCGCCGACGGACTGGTGCTGACCAACCACCACGTCGGCCGCTCCGCGATCCAGCGACTGAGCACGGCGACCCGCAACCTCGAGGCCGATGGCTTCCTCGCGAACATGCCCGCCGACGAGCTTCCCGTCCCGGGCATGGAGTTGGCGGTGCTGCAGTCGATCGAGGACGTGACCGCCCGCGTCTCCGCCGCGGTCGGTACGGCGGCCACGCCCGCCGCGGCGGCGGACGCGAGGAGGGCGGTCCTCGCCGAAATCGAGGCTGAGTCGCTCCGCCAGACCGGGCTGCTCAGCCGCGTCGTCACCCTCTATCAGGGCGGCTGGTATCATCTGTATCGCTATAAAAACTACACCGACGTGCGCCTCGTCTTTGCGCCCGAGGAGGAGATCGCGGCGTTCGGCGGTGATGCCGACAACTTTGAGTACCCCCGGTACTGCCTCGATATGTGCCTCTTCCGGGTCTACGAGGGAGGACGCCCGGCGCGGGTGGAGCACTTCCTTCGGTGGGCCAAGGAGCCAGCGCGCGCGGGTGACCTCGTGCTCGTGTCCGGTCACCCGGGCCGCACCGACCGTCAGCTGACGCTGGCCGAACTGGTGACGCTGCGCGATGTCACGCTCCCGCAGTCGCTGGAAAGCCTTCAGCGGACGGAAGTGGTGCTGACCGCGTGGGGCGGCCGGGCCGCCGAGAACCAGCGGCGCGCGGCGCGCGTGCTCGATGGGGTGTTGAACAACCGCAAGCGCACGACTGGCCAACTGGGTGCGCTGCAGGACCCGGCGTTCTTCGCGGGGCTGACGAGTCGCGAGGCGGACCTGAAGGCCCGCTTGCAGGCGGCAGGCGAGGAGAGGGCGCTGCAGGCGCTGGATCGCATCGCGGCGGGTGAGGCGGAGCGCCGGGCCGCGTGGGTGCGGACCGCTCTCTTGGAGCAAGGTGGGGCGTTTCGCGGGCAACTCTTCGGCTACGCGCGCGATCTGGTGCGGGTCGCGGCGGAGCGGGCCAAGCCCGATGGGCAGCGCCTGCGGGAGTATTCTGACGCGCGGCGGCAGTCCTTCGAGCTGAGCCTGCTCTCGGTCTCGCCGGTGCACGAGGACCTGGAGCGCGTGTTGCTGGCGGATTCGCTTGGACGCATGGTGGAGTTGCTCGGCGCCGAGGATCCCACGGTGGTGCGCGTGCTCGCGGGTCGTTCACCCCGCGCGCGGGCGGTCGAGTTGGTCGCCGGCACGCGGCTGGCGGATCCCGCGTTCCGCCGGGCGATTTACTCCGGACAGACCGAGGGTGCCGATGCGGATGCGATGCTCGCGCTGGCGCGGCTCGTCGATGCTGAGGCCCGCACTCTCCGCGCGGCCTCCGAGGCGCGGGCGGAAGCGTCCGCGCAGGCGCACGCCGAGCTCGCCGCTGCGCGCTTCCGCCTGAGGGGAGGCTCGCAGTATCCCGATGCGACGGGGACCCTGCGGCTGAGCTACGGAACGGTGAGCGGCTATCGCGAGGACGGAGTCGACGTGCCGTTCCAGACGGTCACCGCCGGCCTCTACGAGCGGCATGCGCTGCAGAAGAACCGGGTTCCCTTCACGCTGCCTGATCGCTGGGTGCAGGGTCGCGAGCGTCTCGCGCCGGGTACGCCGTTCAACTTCGTGGCCACGACCGATATCGTCGGCGGGAACTCCGGCAGCCCGGTGCTGAACCGGCGCGGCGAACTTGTCGGACTGGTCTTCGACGGAAATCTCGCCTCCCTCGCGATCAGCTTCGCTTATGACGACACGACGGCGCGGGCGGTGCACGTCGCGGCGCCGATCATGCTTGAGTCGCTGCGGGCGATCTACGGCGCGTCGGCCTTGGTCGCGGAAATCGAGAACGGGCGCCTCGCACCCTAGCGGGGCGCACGCTCAGGCGCGGCGCGTCAGCGCAGCGGCGAGAATTCGAGGGGACGGAGAAACTGCGAGCGCACGCCGCCGGGCTGGACCGTGAGCGATCCGCCGGCGGCCTTCTCGGATGCGTCGCGCGCTGCGATCCAGTCCGAATCCGCGCGGAAGGCCTTGAAGGACGCCGCCGCCGCTTCCTGGCTGGCGTGCGCGAGCAGGTAGATGAGCGTGTCGTCGGAGCCCTTGGCGGCATCCAGCGGCATCCAGTAGCCGATGTGCGTCATGCCGTACTTGCTGAAGAGCGCGACGGTGTGGTCGCGGAAGCGTGCGTTGAGCGCGGCGAGGCGGCCGGGGTTGGTCTTGTAGGTGCGGAGCTCGAAAACGCGTTCGGGGCTCTTGGCCGCCGCAGCGATCACGGGCGAATAATCCGTTGCACCCAGGAGGATCGATTCGCTCTTGCTGATCAACGGGCCGTTGGCCTCAGACGCCTTCTGCGCGGACTGCCACTCGGGATCATTCCGGAAAGCGTTCCAGCGGGTTTCGCGGTCGGCCCGACTCGGGTAGGCGAGGAGGAAGACCAGCGAGTTGTCGGTGGCATCGACGGGCACCCAGTAACCGAGGCGCGTGATTCCATGGCGGGCGAAGAGGCGATCGGTGTGCGCACGGAACCGCTGGATCAGGGCGTCCCGCTTTCCGGGCGCCGCCTGATAAATGCGCAGCTCGTAGCACTGCAGGTCGGTGGACGAACGGTCGGCGGCGAAGACCGCAGCGGTCATGGCCAGCGGAAGCATCCAGAGGGCGAGCGGGGCGAGCGAAAGCAGGTGGGTGATGAGGGATTTCATGGTGAGGGGCGGCGGAGCGAAGCGGTGGCGCCGCGCAGGCGAGTGAGGTGGAGTGGCTGAGGCGTGAGGGCGAGGAATCGAAAAGGCGTCGGGAGGTTGAGCGTGGGCCGGGCGGTCGGGCGAAGCTCGGAGCGCAGCGGGATGATCCGAACGGGGATGATCAGGGTCCCTTCGGTTTTTCGCGGCCGATCAGGCCGCGCAGACCTTCGCCGAGCTGCTTGACCCCGGACTTGATGGCCTCGGCCGCAGCCGCTCCGCCGGCCGATCCCACCGTCCCGGGAGAGCGGGCAACCGCCCCGAGCACGCCGGCGACGATCTGCCGGGTCGCCTCCGCCGCGAGTTGGCCCGCCGTCAGTCCCTTCTCGGGCGTGCCCAGGTTCACGAGCGTCAGCTCGGGGATGCGGACCGTCACGGCCTCGGCCCCGACGCCCAGCGTGACCTGGGCATCGCGCAGCACCGCATGGCGCACCGCGAAGCGCCGCGCGGCGCCGCTCGTGTCCGCGGGTGCGCCGCTGGGAGTCGGCCCGGTGTTGCGCTCAATCTGCTTGAGCAGGTCGCCGAGGTTGCTGCTGACAATCTTGGTTTCGAGGTGGAACACGGCCTCCTCGATGACGAGTTCATCGATGAGGAGAGTGTCCCCGAGAAAACTGCGCGGCTGCACCTCGACATGGATGCGTCCGATGGAGGCGAGCGAGTCGGATTGCCAGCCGGGAGGATTGCCCACGCGGAGGGCCTCGAGCGTGCCGACGCCGTTCCAAGGCTTCACGTGGGCGGCGCCAAGCGTCGTCGGCGTGCCGGTGATGCGCGGGGCCACTCGGTTGAAGGCCTTCGCCGTGAACGAGCCGAGGAAGAACGTGAGTCCGACCACGAGCAGGACGATCACCACCGCAAGGACCGCGAGGACACCGACGACTGCCTTCATGAGCGGACGATGCCGCACCGTGTGGGCGCTGACGACTTCTTTTTCGGCACTGCGGGCCAGGGCGGCGATGCGGGCGATGAGGGTGGGCGTGGGAGGATCGGGCTGGCGTGGCGCGCGCGCCTGCGCATCGTGACGCGCGTATGCTCCCCGGTCTTCTCTCGGTGACCTTTCGCAGTCGATCCCCGCAGGAAATCGTCGCGTGGGCCCGTGAGGCGCGGCTGGCGACCATCGAGTGGGGCGGCGACATCCACGTGCCGCCCGGCGACGCGGCGCGCGCGCGGGAGGTGCGGCGCCTCACCGAGGAGGCCGGACTCACGGTGTCCGCGTTGGGCAGTTACTACCGAGCCGGTCCGGCGGCGAAGGCGGGTCGCCCCTTTGCGGCCGTGTTGGAGACCGCGCATGAACTCGGTGCGCCGTGCATCCGGGTTTGGGCGGGCGCGGTGGGCTCGGCCGAAACGGATTCCCGCCAGCGTGCTGAAATCGTCGCCGACCTCCGCGCCATCGCGCAGCAGGCCGCAGTCGCAGGCGTGCGCGTGGCGACGGAGTGGCATGCGGGCACGCTGACGGATACGACGGCCTCGACGCGGGCGTTGCTCCGCGAGGTGGACCACCCCAACCTTGGCACCTTCTGGCAGCCGCGGATCGGCGACCCCGTGGAGCAGGGAGTGGCGGACATTCGGGCGATCGCGCCGTGGCTTGGCGCGGTGCACGTCTTTCATTGGCGAACGGTGCAGGACCGCCGCCCCCTCGCGGAGGGTGTGGGACCCTGGCGCGCGTATCTCGCGGAAGTCCGCGCCCGCGCCCCAGCGGTGCGCTTCGCCTCGCTGGAATTCGTGCCGCAGGAGACGCTCGATGACTTGCTGCGCGACGCCGCGACGCTTCTGGAATGGACCGCCGCGGCCGGCGAAACGGCGCCCTGAGCGCGCGACCTCATCCCGCGCGAGCTGTCTCGCGGCGGCGGAGATTCACCGCGAATTATTCCTCACCGCGACCCGTTGAATCCGGGCAGCGTCGGTCGTGTCGATCTCCCGTGCGCGACACCCCTCGACCCTCAGGAGCGGGGATCGGCCGCGTATTCCATGTAGTCGGCGGTCCTCGCGGCCGTGGCCTTGCCAAGCAATTGGCCGACGAGGTGCAGCGCGCAGTCGATGCCGGCGCTGATGCCGGCGGCGGTCAGGATGTGGCCGTTGTC
>CAZEJZ010000095.1:0-8825 GCA_964512415.1 uncultured Opitutaceae bacterium | reverse complement strand
GGGGGCTCGATGGCTGGAGGGCCCGTCTGCCGGATGAGATCGAGTTCTTTCCCGAGTGTGAGAACTACCCGTACGACCCCGCCCTGAAGTCACCCGTCGCCGCGTTCGCGCACCACGCCTACATTCTTTCCATTGGCCAGCCGCGGGTGGCCCTGAGCCTGAACGGCAGCCCTGACGCGAACCCGGTCCCAGCCGCGGAATCACGCTCGCTGGTGGACTACTTCGCGGCCCGTCGGGGCCAGCTGAGCACCGTTGACTCACTCCTCCAGGGCCGCAACGAACCGATCGGGGTCGCGGTCTGGCAGGACCCGACGGCGCAGACGCTCGGTCTCTGGCGCAAGACATCCCTCAAGGCCCTGCACGCGCGCGGCGTTCCGCTGCGTTGCGTGCGCCGCGCCGAGGAGGCGGTGCTCCTGTGGGGCGATTCGCTGCAGCACCTCGATGAAGCCGGGCTGGACAAGGTGCTGCAACAAGGTGGGTTCCTCGACCTGCGCGCGTTGCAGACGCTGCGGAAGCGCGGCCTTCTGGAGCGGATCGGACTCACCTTGGGCGAGCGCTGCGCCGCGACCGACGTGATGCACGTCCGCTATGACCGGCAGGACGGCGGCTCCGAGCTGTGGCCCTATTACTACTTCGTCGGCCGAGTGCCCGGCAAGGAACACCTGCCCTTCCGCGTGAGCGCCACGAATGCCACGACTCTCGTCACCTATCTGGACGAACTCCGACAGGTCAGCGCGCCGCATCTCCTCACGTGGACGAGCCCCGCCGGCGCGCGGTTTGCGCTGCTGAATGCCGAGACCGATACCACGACCGGGGAATCCCTGTTGAGTCGGTGGAGCGCACCGTGCCTGGTGCGTGCCATCGAGTGGGTGCAGGGCAAGGCCGTTCCGTCCGTGACGCTCTCCGAAGGGTCCTTCCTGCTGAAGGCGCTGCGCCTCGGGACCGGTGATCAAACCCTCGTGACGCTCTGGAACCTCAGCACCGCCCCCGCGCCCGCGGCAGCCATCCGGCTGGCCGGAGACCTTGCCCCCTACGCGTGGTCGCGCATCGATCCCGTGGGCCAACTACGACCGTTGGTCACCACCACTCGAAACGGCCGCATCGAAGCCACGCTTGATGAGACGCTCCCGTCGCTGGGCTGCTGCTTCCTGCTGGGACAACGCACGCCCTGAACGCATGCCACGTCCATGCCACCCGGCACTTCCCCGGACCCCCGGGGCGCGAATTCCGCAGCCGCGATCCGAACCCAATACCACCCCCCATGTCCACCCCTCCTGAATCCCTGAAACGCCGCGACTTCCTCAAGACCTCCAGCCTCGCGGCGATCTCCGCCGCGGCGCTGGCCACGGGCGCTGCTTCCTCTCCTGCTTCTGCAGCTGAAAAACCCGTAGCCAAGACCGCTGAATCGAATCCCAACCGCGCACCGGGCGTTCCCGACCCGGTCGGACCGAGAACGACTTTCCATGTGCTCGATCACTCTCGCCCTGGAATGAGCGACGCCGACGTGATCCAAGCCGCCATTGATGCCGCCATCGCCAAAGGCGGCCCCGCGGACGTGGTCCTTGAGAACAAGACCTATCGCATCGACCGGACGATCAAGATCCACCAGACCCGCGACCTCACCCTCGAGGGCAACGGCGCGCTGCTGCTGATGACCCGGTACATCATGGCGATCACGGTCCATGACTGCGCAAGGATAAGACTGACGAACCTGACGTTTGACTACGATCCGCTGCCGTTCACCCAGGGCGAGGTCGTGAAGGTCGATCCGCAGGCCATGACCTGGGACCTCAAGATCGACGAAGGTTACCCCTGCGACGACGGGTTCGTGGATACGGTTCGCTCCGGCTACTCCACGTTCCTGTTGGTGGATGTCCGCCAGCGCCGGGCGGTCACGGGCTCCTTCGGACCCAGCATCGCCGGAGTCGAGTTCGTCGGTCAACGCGTGCTCAGGTTCACCGACCGGAGCCGTCCCTTCGTGGAGGCCCTCGTCCCGGGCGACGTGATCGTCGTCAAGCCGTGGCAGCTGTTCGGCAACCCCGGAATCGTCGCCGAGCATCCGAAGAAATTCGCGAAGTTCTACACCATCTATCATTGGCAGCACTCGGTGATCCACTTTGTGAACACGGAGGCGTGTGAGACGGAGCGCTTGACCTTCCATACCGGTCCGTCGGCTCTCTACGAGTTCGCCGGGAGAGGCGGCAACCGACATCTCAAGAATGTCGTTCGCCCGGGGCCGCGGCCGAGCGGCGCGATCAAGGACCGCCAAACGTCGGTGATCCTTGATGTCTTCGAAAGCGTGTCCACGGAACGCGGGCCGCTGGTCGAGGACTGGGTGGTCGACCAGTCCGGCGATGACGCGATCGTGCTTTTCGGGCTGTTCAGCAACCTCGTTCACGCGTCCGGACCCCGCGTCGTGCTGGTGACCCCGATCTATCGCAACATCCTCGCCGAGGGCGATACCGTGGAGATCCGCGACCGCGACGACACGGTGAGAGGCGTGGCGCGGGTGGCGGGACTCCGCACGGTGAGTCGGCCGGACCTTGCCGAGCGCAACCGGGAATTGCACCTCGAGTGCCTCCACCCCTTTCCCTGGACCCCGGAATCGTTTCTCGAACTGACGCTCGATCACGACATCCCGTCCCAGCCCGGAGACCGCATCATCGCCCTCAACCGCCGCTGCCAGGGGACCGTCATCCGCCGCAATCGCGTCCGCGGCAACCGCGCCAACGGCATGCGAATCCAGGCCGCCGATGTCCTGATCGAGAACAACGAGATCGAGCATGTCACCATGTCGGGCATCAAGCTCTCTCTCGATCGACAGAACATGATGATGGGTGCGCCGCTGGACAACATCGTCATTCGCGGCAACCGGATCAAGGGCACCAGCCTTGTCCCCGTGCGCGACCCCGCTGCCGTGGGCATGCATGCCGGCATCCAGCAACTGCTCATCGGCAGGGAGAACAACAACCGGCGCTTCTTCTCCAAGAACACGTCCGCCCGCAACCTCACCATCGAGAACAACCTCATCGAGAACACCGCCTTTCAGGCCATCCTCTGCGCCAACGCCTCCCACGTGGTCATCCGCGGCAACGTGATCCGCGGCGCCAACCAGATGGAGCCGCAGACCAACGCCTTGGGCTTCAAGCCGGACAGCGCGATCTTGGTCGCGGCCTCCGATCACGTCACGGTCGAGAACAACGCGATCACTCCGGGGAAGTACGGCGGGAAGGACATCGCGGAGTTCGAGAGCACCGCAGTGAACATCACCCGACCGCCCACCGGCGAGCCAGGAGGCCCCGCGAAGCAAACCCGTCGCTGACGCCCATCGCCGGCAGCCTGCTGCGCAGCAGGACTCCCACCGCAACCGGTTACCATCGAAATCCCCTCCAATCTGCCCGCACGTGCCGCTCCACCCGGCTTTACGTGCCGCCTCCCTCACCGATCACCGCACGCCGCGAAGCGACGCCTCGTCCAGCACGGTGTCCGACCTGCTCGATGCCGTCAGTCGCCGCAGTGCACCGAATCAGTCCGAGCTCACAACCCCGATCGTAAAGAAAGTTCCCACACCCCCATGTCGACCCCTCCTGAATCCCTGAAACGCCGCGACTTCCTCAAGACCTCCAGCCTCGCGGCGATCTCCGCCGCGGCGCTGGCCACGGGCGCTGCTTCCTCTCCTGCTTCTGCAGCTGAAAAACCCGTAGCCAAGACCGCTGAATCGAATCCCAACCGCGCACCGGGCGTTCCCGACCCGGTCGGACCGAGAACGACTTTCCATGTGCTCGATCACTCTCGCCCTGGAATGAGCGACGCCGACGTGATCCAAGCCGCCATTGATGCCGCCATCGCCAAAGGCGGCCCCGCAGACGTGGTCCTTGAGAACAAGACCTATCGCATCGACCGGACGATCAAGATCCTCCAGACCGGCGACCTCACCCTAGAGGGCAACGGCGCGCTGCTGATGATGACCCAGTATGTCATGGCGATCAACGTCCATGACTGCACTCAGGTCAGACTGGCCAACATGACTTTCGACTACGATCCCCTACCCTTCACCCAGGGAGAAGTCGTGGGCGTTGATCTGGAGGCGATGACCTGGGATCTCAAGATCGACGCCGGCTATCCGAGTGGACCCGAGTTCCTCGCCATGCTGCGCCTTGGCTCCACTCTCATTGTCGACGAGAAGCAACGCATCATCAAGCGCGGAACCGTCGTTGGCGGCGTCATTGCCCGGGCGGAACGGCAGCCGAACGGCGTCGTGAGAATCTTCACGGAGAAACGCCAGTCGGTCGAGGGGCTCCAGATTGGGGACGTCGCGGTGCTCGCGTCGATGTTCATGTACGGTGGTGCCAATGAGCTGGGTAAGGACTTCTTCAACCGGTACTGGCACTGGCAACACTCGGTGATTCGCATGATCAACACCGAGGCCTGCGGCACCGACCGCCTGACGTTCAACACGGGGCCGTCCGCGATCTATGATTTCATGGGCAACGGGGGCAACCACCACACCAACATCAGCGTCAGGCCGGGACCACGGCCGGCCGGCGCCACCCGTGACCGGCAACTGTCGGTCACGATGGATGTCTTCCAGAGCTGCGCGAAGAAAAGAGGACCCCTCGTGGAGAACTGGTTCATCGACCGCTCCCATGATGATGGCATCGTGCTCTGGGGCTACTTCAGCAAGGTCCTCGAACAACCTGCGCCCAATCGGGTGGTCTTCACGCCGATCTATCGAGACGTCATCGCGGCCGGCGACCTCGTCGAGATCCGCAGCATCGACGACACGGTGAAAGGCACCGCCCGGGTCTCGGCCATCACGTCGGTGCATCGGCCAGACCTCGCCGGAAAGAACCGGGACCTGCATGAGAATCAAGGCTATCCGCTCCCCTACCCTTGGACGCCGGAACACCTCCTCGAAGTCAGTCTGGAAACGAGTGTCGCCGCCGAAGCTGGGGATCGGATCATCGCCCTCAACCGACGCAATCAGGGCGCGATCGTCCGCAACAACCACGTCCGCGGCGTCAGGGCACGCGGGATAAAGATCCGCGCGTCCGAGGTGCTGGTGGAGAACAACCTCGTCGAAGACACCACCATGTCGGGCATCGAACTCGCCGCCGAGAGAGAGTTGCTGATGCTCGGCGCTCCGCAGGATAACATCGTGATTCGCGGCAACCGGATCCGGAACGTCAGTCTCTACCAGCGGAAGTTCGGCTCTGCCACCGTGGTCGCGAACGCGGCGATTCGCTTGCTCCATTGCGGCAAGACCGTGAAGGACCAATACAGCCGGGAGGCTTTCTCCAAGGTGGTGATGGACCGGAACATCACCATTGAGAACAACGTCATCGAGAACGCAGCCGAGTACGGCATCCTCTGCGCCAACGCTTCGCAGGTGGTCATCCGCGGCAACGTGATCCGCGGCGCCAACCAGATGGAGCCGCAAACCAACGCCTTGGGTTTCAAGCCGGACAGCGCGATCTTGGTCGCGGCCTCCGATCACGTCACGGTCGATAACAACGCGATCACTCCGGGGAAGTACGGTGCGAGGGATATCGCGGAAATTCAAAGCAAGGCCGTGACGATCACCCGGCCCCCAAACCAGTGAACGCTCCCGCGGCCGGACGTAGGCCACGGGCCGACCGCCGCTTCGCAGAGTAGCCCCGGCGCATCCGGGGTGCAGGAAACCCAACCTCTGAATAGGATCCCATGAAACACCGACTCGCATTTCTCGCCGCCTTGCTGCTTGTTCCGCTGGCCATTCTGCGCGCCGCACCGCCTCGGGATGCCCGCGTCGTCATCGCGAGCGAGGCCGGCGCCAAGCTTGATAGCAACGTCGAGACCGGCGGCGGCACCGACGACACGGCGCTCATCCAAGGCATCCTCGACCGTGCGCCGAAGCTCGGTTCGCTCAAGCTCATCGTCGACGGCGCGATCCTCGTGCGGGGGCTAAAGGTTCACTCCAACACGACCATCGAGTGCATCGGCAGCGGCAGCGGTTTCTTCCTCGCGGACCACTCGGACCAGCCGATCATCCGCAACGCCGATCCCTCGCGCACGGAGCGGACGAACCGCAACATCGCGTTCCTCGGCGGCACCTATAACGGCAACGGCGCGAAGCAGGCGCACAATGTGGGGGCAGGCGGTTGGGTCACCGGGTTTGCGCTGTTCGGCGTCGAGCAAGTGACGTTCCGGGATGTCACGATCAAGCATACGGCCACCTTCGCCCTGTTGATGACGAACTGGGAACGCGCCGTGTTCGAGAACATCGATCTCCACAACTATAACAAGGAGACCAAACTCAAGAACCAAGACGGTCTCCACCTGAGCGGCCCGGGCCGGTTCCTGAGCATGCGGAACATCCGGGGCGAGACGCAGGATGATTTCATCGCCCTCAACGCGGACGATATTCATAGTGATTGGAACCAGGCGGGTGAGTTCGTCCGCAACGACAGTTTTGGTCCTCACGCCAGCTTTGGGCCGATCACAGACGTCGACATCGAGGGCGTGTTCATCGACGAAGCCGAAAACGCGATCCGCATCCTGTCCCGCCAGTCGCGGGTGGATCGGGTCTCCATCCGCAATGTGCAGGGCACGTTCGGGCGAAACGGGTTCTTCCTCCAGCCTCACTGGCGCGAGGGCGGCAACTTTGGGCGAATCACGTTCGAGAACATCGATCTGCGTCCGGCCAAGGCCGACTATGGGATCATCCCGTTTGTTTTCTTTCTCGCCGGCCACTTCGAGCACCTCACCTTGCGCAACATCCAGAGCCATCTGCCGGTCGACAGCCGACCGGTGATCTGGGTCATGCCGCACGCGGTGATCGATGTGCTCAGCGTGGAGGGGATGCAGATCTATCAGAAAGATCCCCACTCCGCCAAAGCGCCGGTCATTCAGGTCGATGGGCAAATTGATCTCCTGGCGGTCAGGGACGTGACGCTCTACCGAGCCAAAGAAGTGCCGATCGACGGGGCGCTGATTCGGACTGATCCCGACAAGACCAAGCTGAAGAACTACCTCCGCGCTGGGATCAAACAGACCCAGCCGAACCCGACCAACTACGGTACGCTGCCCGGACCCGTGGACAGCCGCGGTTGGCCGGGCGCGCAGGCGTCGCTGGAAATCGTCCCGAAAATCAATCGCCTCCATCTCTCGAACATCATCGCGAACCGGATCGGGAGCGTCGTCCAGCATGACATCGGCGAAATCGGCCAGCTCCAGCTCGACAATATCATGACGACCGAGGTGCCGAACCCGATCTCGGTCAGTGGCGGGGCAAAGATCGCGGAAGTCTCCTCCGCGATCAAAAACGAAAGCCGACCGTGAGGCTCTCGCTCGTCCTCATCACCGCCCTGCTCCTCGCGCCGCCGGCCACGCTGCAGGCGACCAGCGCGTCTCCGGGGAGCCGACCCAACATACTCTTCATCCTCGCCGACGACCTCGGCTGGGGCGATCTGCGCTGCTATGGTAATCCCGTGATCGACACGCCGACGCTCGATGGGCTGGCGAAGGCGGGAGTTCGGTTCACTGATCACTACTCGCCTTCGTCACTCTGCGCGCCCGCTCGCGCCGGGTATCTCACCGGACGCTACAATCACCGCACCGGAGCCGTCGATGTCCCGAGCAACCGCGGACTCGACCGGCTCGACTTGTCCGAGAAGACCTTCGGCGACTATTTCCGCCACGCCGGCTACGCGACGGCGCTCATCGGCAAATGGCACAATGGCGCGTACTGCCAGGACCACTTGCCGAACCGGCGCGGATTTGACCGGTTCTTCGGTTTTGCCAGCGGCGGACAAGACTATTGGAAATGGAACCTCCTGCGCAACGATGCCGCCGTGCCGCACGACGGGCGCTATCTCACCGACGCGCTCAACGACGAGGCCATCGCGTTCATCCGCGCCAGCAAGACCCGGCCGTTCGCGCTGTGGCTGGCGCATCATGCGCCGCACGGCCCCCTGCAGGCCCCCGAAGCACTCGTGCAGAAGTACGAAAGGCGCCTGGGCAAGGACACCAGCAAAGCGGTGGCGGTGACCTACGCGATGATCGAGGCGATGGACACCGGCCTAGCCAGGGTGTTTCAGGCGCTCAAGGACGAAGGCTTGTGGGAGAACACGCTGATCGTTTTCACGAGCGACAACGGCCCCATGCTGAGGCTCGACCCGGAACTCGGTTCGCAGATGCGCTTCAATGGAGCGTTCTCCGGCGAGAAAGAGTCGGTCTTGGAAGGAGGCATCCGCGTGCCCGGCATCGTCGCCTGGCCGGGTCACATCCCGGGAGATCGCGTGGTGTCCGTTCCGGTCCACGGCTGCGACTGGCTGCCCACGCTTTACAGCCTCACGGAAACGACCGCACCGTCCAGCGCGAAACCGCTCGACGGTCTGAATCTGATGCCGTTGCTGGAGGGAAGTCCGACGCCCGCCCTGACGGCACGGTTTCTCCCGTTCCAACGGACTCGCTACGCACCGGTGCGACACGCCAACGCGTCGATTCGCGAAGGCCGCTGGAAGCTGCAATGGCCCGGCAATGAGGCCGCGTTCAGAAAGGACTTAGGACGGGACAACCCCTCGTACCGGCGCGGCCTGGTCCACCCCCATTGGGAGATGCCGCTCGATCGGCAACTTGACCCTCCCACGACCGCGCCCCAGCCGCCCCCGCGCCTCTATGATCTCGAAGCTGATCCGGCGGAACAGCATGACCTCGCCTCGGCGCATCCGGATCTCGTGCATGCCCTGACGCGAAAGCATGACGCCTGGTTCGGCGAAGTGCTTGCCGACTGGGAGCAGGCCCGTGCCGGCATCGTTGAACATGACCGAGCCTACTGGAAGGGC
>CAZEJZ010000094.1:0-8840 GCA_964512415.1 uncultured Opitutaceae bacterium | reverse complement strand
GGAACTTGCCCGTCCACGTGGCAAAGGGTCCGAACAGGAGCGTCCTCCGGCCCCCAATCGCCCGGAGATCGAGGTGCGGCGCTCCGAGGCTGGGCGAGGCCTTGGGCACCGCTCCGTAGACCTTCGCCTCGTGGCGGCCGACGATCTCAGGCTTCGCACAGACGAGCCAGTGTCCGCCAATCGGGAAGCCGCCGAGGCCGCAGACCTCCGGCAGCGCCGTGGACAGCAGCAGCGGCAGGCTTCCGCCGCCCGCACCGACGAACACGAACTTCGTCCGATGCTCCCTCACGTCGCCCGAGTCGGCGTGCCTGACGCTCACGCGCCAACCTCCACCGGACCGGCTCAGCCCGGTGACGCGGCTCCGGGTCGCCAGGCCGCAACCCTCCTGCTGCCCGAGCCACCGCAGCAGCGCGCGGGCCAGCGCACCGAAGTCGACCTCCGTGCCCGCGTCCACCTTGGTCGCCGCCACCGGCCCGGCCTCCCGGCCCTCCATGAGCAGCGGCGCCCACGCCGCAATCGTGTCCCGCTCGGTCGTGTGCGCCATCGTCCGGAAGAAGTGATGCCGCCGCATCGCCTCGAAGCGGGCCCGCAGGAATTCCGTGTCCTCGCGCCCGGACACGAACCCAATGTGCGGGACGGCGCGGATGAACGCGGAGGGCTTCGCGACGATCCCGCTGGCGACCGCGTGGCTCCAGAACTGCTTGGAGTGCTCGAACTGCTCGAAGATGTGCAGGGCCCGGCCGAGGTTCACCGAGCCGTCGGCCTCCGGCGCGGGCGTGTAGCTCAGCTCGCATAGTCCGGCATGGCCGGTGCCGGCGTTGTTCCCGCTCTCCGAGGCCTCCCGGGCCACGTCGTCCGCGACCTCGAACACCTGAATCCTCAGGCGCGGGTCCAAGCGTTTGAGCATGACACCCAGATTCGCCGACATGATGCCCCCGCCGATGAGGATCACATCGGGGTCGGCGATGACGTTCGGGGCGGTCGACATGTCCTGGGAGCCGGACGAGGCGCCTAGCGGCTTGGGGAGACGCCGTTGACGACGTTGGGCAACGCCTCGCCGCGCACCGCCCGCAGCGCCGTGCGCGCGGCGGACTCGCGGAGCGCGCGCACCGCCGGAGGGCTGGCGGACGCAATGTGGGCGGCGAGGATGACGTTCCGCATGCTTCGGATGGGATGGTCGGCCGGGATCGGCTCGGGGTCGAAGACATCCAGCGCGGCCCCGGCGAGGTGACCCGACTGGAGCGCCTCGACCAGGGCGCGGCTGTCCGTCAAGTCGCCCCGCCCCACGTTGACGAAGACGGACCCGGGCTTCATCCGCGCGAAGGCGGCGGCATTGAAGAGCTGCCGCGTCGCCGGCGACGACGGGCAGTGGGGGGAAACGACGTCGCTCTGCGCCAGCAGCTCATCCAGGGACCCGGCGGCCACCGCGCCCGACCGGACGATCTCGTCGGCGGCCACCACGGGATCGAACACGACCACGCGGGCCCTGAAGGCGAGCAGGCGCTTCACCACCTCGCGCCCGATGCGTCCGAAGCCCACGATGCCGACCGTAAGCTGCTTCAGCGCCGCCATGGTGCCGAGAGGCGTGGCGAGGCCCCACCCTCCCTCACGCAGCAGCAGCGCGTTCGGCACCACCTGGCGCGTGAGGGCGAGGATGAACGCCAGCGCGTGATCCGCGACCTCGTCGATGCAGTAGTCCGGGACGTTGCAGACCGGAATGCCGCGCGCACGCGCGGCGGCGAGGTCCACGTTGTCGAAGCCGATCCCGTAGCGCACGATGACCTTGGCCCGGCTCATCGCGTTCACGACCTCGGCGTTCACCGCGGCGAACTGCACCATGACCGCGTCGGCCTCGCGCACGAGCGCCGCCAGCTCGGCGGGCGGACGCCGTTCCCGGAGGGCGACCACCTCGATCCCTTCGGGGCGCAGAATGGCCTCCTCTAGAGCGAGGTCGGGGAAGGTGTAGTCGGTGATGGCAACTCGGGGCATGGCGGATGGGCGGCGGCGGATCGACCCGCAGCGCACGTCAGACCCGGACGAACTCCCAGGCCTTTCGCCCGAGCGGGTCGGAATCGGCGCACGGATCAACCCAGCGTCAAAGGGGTTGGTGGCTCCGGCTTACGCTACCAAACCACGCGCCCCAACCGCTTCCGGTTTTCGCTCGTTTTCAGCCGTTATCCCCGCCCGGAAATCCGGCTGGTTCCGGCCGCTGTCGAGGTGCACAATGGCGTCCGCCGCAGCCAGCAGGGCGGAGGCGTGCGAGGCGACGAGGAGCGTGAGGCCGGCGTCCACGCGGCGCCGGAGGGCCGCCACGATTCGTCGCTCCGACTCCGCATCCAGCGCCGAGGTCGGCTCATCGAGTACGAGTAGCCGGCACGGCCGATAAAGTGCGCGCGCCAGCGCGAGCCGCTGCCGCTGCCCACCCGACAGCGCGGCTCCACCCTCCATCAGGACCGTGCCGAAGCCCTGCGGCTGCGACTCAATCCACTCCAACACCCCGGCATCGCGACACGCCGCCACGAGCCGCGGAAAATCCGGGGTCTCCATCTCCCCGGTGAGGTTCTCGAGCACCGTGCCGGAAAAGAGCTCCACGCGCTGCGGCAGCACTGAGAGGGCGTCGCGCAGCGCCCCACCGTCGAAAAGCGCCAGATCCGTTCCACCGAGCAGGACGCGTCCGGACGTGGGCCGGACCGCCCCCTGCACGAGCGCCAGCACCGAACTCTTGCCGCTGCCCGACGCGCCCGCGAGGGCGGTCCATCGGCCCGGCAAGATCTCCAGCGTGAGATCCCGCAGGATCGGCAGCCGCCCCGCCGGCTGCAGGGTCACGGCGTCCAAACGAACTCCTCCGACACTCGTGTCCTCCCAGCGCAGCCGCCCACTCCGCCCCTCGCGCTCCAGGTCCATCACTTCAAAGAGTCGCTCCGTCGCCGCCACCGCCTCCTGCACGCTGCCGCTCAAGCCCAGCAAGGCCGCCGCCGGTCCCGCCACGTAAGCAGAGAGGGTGTACGCGCTCATCAGCTGACCGAGTGTGAGCTCATCCTGCAGCACCAGCCCCGCACCCGCCCAGAGGGTCGCCACCGTGTAAACCTGCGCCGTGCCCTGCCCAAAGACCGTGGTCCAGAGGCCCGCGACCACCACGCGGCGACTGGCACCGAGCAGGCGCCCGAGTTGTTGCTCGGCCCGACGCTCCTCCCGCGCCTCCCAGCGCAGGGCGCGAACCGTGGTGTGATGCGTCAGCGACTCCGTCAGGTGCGCCTGCCACTCCGATCCGCGCTGCAGCAACTCACGCTGCCGCTCCCGGCTCACCCGACTCACCACCGGCGCCAGCGCCGCCTGCACCACCAGCAGCACAACCGCGATCTGCCCAAGCGCCGGATGAATGAGGAACAGGGCCACCAGCGCCCCAACCAGCAGCAACGGATGCAGCGCCATCCCGACCAGCGTCGCGCTCAGGAACGTCCGGACCTTGATCGCATCACCCACGCGCGCGAGCAGGTCGCCGACCCGCATGCCGTCGTGAAACGTCGCCGGCAGGGCCAGCAGGTGCCGGTGATAGCCGAGGATCAGCGCGACATCGAGGCGCTGGCCGAGCCGCAGCACCCACCAGCCCTGGATCCACCCGAGCGCCTGCCTCACGGCCACGATGAGCAGCATCGCGACCCCGAGAACCGTGAGCAGACGGACGTCCTGCTGCGGCACGACCGCATCCACCACGCGCTCCACGTAGAGCGAGAACGCCAAGCTCAGCACGGTCGCGGCCACGGCCCCGAGCACCGCCCGCAGCACCAACGCACGGTGCGGCCAGAGCAGGCCCGCAAGGCGGACCCAGGGTCCGCGCCACCGCAGTTCGCGGCCTCGATCTCCGGCAGATCGAGCCCGCCGGAGCAGGCTCAGGAGTCCGATCCCGGATTCCGGCCTCGGTGTGCCGGGCCCCGCCGACTGCCGATTCTCCGACTCCCCGTCCTCCGGCGCGACCGCCGCCAGCAAGAAAACGCCGGAGGCGGCAGCCGCGAAGCGCTCCCGCGGCCAGCGGGCCACTGCACCCACCGCCGGATCCATCACGCCCAGCCACCGGCCGGTCACGCGCTCCACGACCACGAAGTGCGGGTGGCCCGTCGGCAGCACGACGTGCGCGATGAAGGGAACCGGCAGGCCGTCGATCTCCCCGGCCGGTCCCTTCACGCCCTCCAGCCGGACGCCCGAGCGGCGCGCCGCCTGGATGAGCCCGAGCGCACTGGTGCCGCCGCGGTCGGTTCCCGCCCACTGACGCAGGCGGGCGACGGACTCCGGGCGGCCGAACCGCCGGCAGAGGTAGGCGAGGCAGGTCGGCCCACAGTCAGTCTGATCACGCTGCCGCATGGTCGTGCCACTCCCCGCGTCCGGACTCGCCCGCCCTCCCCGCCACGCGGCTACGCCTCGACCGACAGCCCGAACTGCCGCAGGAAGTCCGCCAGCGTCTGCGGCCGCATCAGCTGCCGCAGCGGTTCGCACAGCCCGGGCACATCGTCCAGGCGCAAGGGGAAGGTCAGGGGCAGGGTCGGCAGGAAGCCGCCCTGGCATCGGGCGAGCGTCGCTTCATCGAGGGTCAACGTCGTGACTGAGTTCATGGTGTTGTGCTTCGCGACTCCCGGATTTGCGCCCGCGGGCGGGATTGCCCGCGCAGCGGGGAGGAACGAAAGAGCGGGGTGCGGTCCGCCGGACCGCACAGCCGGGTCGCCACGCACGCGACGGTCCCCGGCCACACCCCGCCGCACCGGGCTGACACGGCGGCGCGACGGGACGGGATCGGACGGTGCGGGAAAGCGGCGACGAAAAGCGGCACGCCGCGACCCTGCGACCTCAGCCGCGGCGGAACCAGCCGCCAGACGACCGGGAACGGGGGCGACTCAGCGCAACGGTCGGAAGCATCCACCGCCCCCGCGCGGGGCCGGCGGAGCGGCGGGAATGGGGCGTCGATCCGCCGCGCGAGGCGGCGGATCGGACCACTTTGGCTACTTGAGGAACGCCGGGACGCGTTCGCCGGCGATCATCGTCTCGAACGACTCGCGCTCGTGGACGAGTTCGAAGGCGCTGCCCTTGACGAGCACCTCGGCCGCCATGCCGCGCGTGTTGTAGCGGCTGGCCATCGTGTAGCCGTAGGCGCCGGCGCTGAGCAAGGCGACGTACTCGCCCTCGCCGACCTGCTGGAGCGAGCGCTCCTTGGCGAAGCAGTCTCCGCTCTCACAGACCGGACCGACGATGTCGGCGACCATCGCCGGGCGCGAGGTGTCGCGGTGCAGCGGGACGATCTCGTGGAAGGCGTCGTACATCGCGGGCCGCACGAGATCGTTCATGGCGGCGTCGATGATGACGAAGTTCTTGGCGGAGCCGCGCTTCACGAATTCGACGCGGGAGAGGAGGACGCCGGCGTTGCCGACGAGGAAGCGGCCCGGCTCGAGCAGGATCTTCAGCCCGAGCGGCTGGAGCAGCGGCACCAGGGCGGCGCCGTAGGCCTCGGGCGTGAGCGGGCGCTGGCCGGCCGGCTGGGCGTCCCACCACTCGGCCGAACCGCTCGCCAACGCCTCGCGGTAGATGATGCCGATGCCGCCGCCGATCGAGAAGTAGTCGATCCCATGCTTGGCCTTCAGTTCGGCGACGAACGGCGTGACCTTCTTCACCGCCTCGACGAACGGTGCGACATCGGTGAGCTGCGAGCCGATGTGCATCTGCACGCCCTTGATCCGCAGATTCGGGTACTTCGCGGCGGCCTCGTAGGCGGCGCCGGCGACCTTCAGCGGGATGCCGAACTTGTTGTCCGACTTCCCCGTCGTGATCTTGGCGTGCGTGTGCGCGTCGACATCGGGATTGATGCGGATCGCGATCGGAGCCTTCACGCCCAGACGACCGGCGACGTGATTGATGCGGGCCATCTCGGGCTCGCTCTCGACGTGGAACGCGAAGATGCCGTTCTGCAGCGCGAGCTCGATTTCCTCGCTCGTCTTGCCGACGCCCGCGAAGACGCTCCGCTTCACGTTCGCCCCGGCGGCGAGCACGCGGCGCAGTT
This sequence comes from uncultured Opitutaceae bacterium, assembly GCA_964512415.1. Taxonomy (GTDB): domain Bacteria; phylum Verrucomicrobiota; class Verrucomicrobiia; order Opitutales; family Opitutaceae; genus UBA6669. The sequence continues at coordinate 2,797 of CAZEJZ010000094.1, read as the reverse complement.
CGCCGCCGCTCACGAGGTCGAACGCCGCGCCGAGGTTCGCGAAGTGCCGCAGGATCGCCAGCGCCGAGTTCGCCTTCATCGCGTAGCAGATCTGGAGATCGAGACCGGTCAGGCTCTTCGCCAGACGCGTGTAATTGTCGGTCATCGTCGCCGCGCTGTAGACGTAGGTCGGCGTGCCGTAGAGCCGCGCGACCTCGGCGAGGTTGACGGATTCGCAGTGCAGATCGTTACCCGTGTAGCGGAAGTGGTGCATGAAAAAAGCGGTTCGCGAACAAAATGACGGAGGGGCATAAAAAGTGCGCGTTTCCCCTTGAAAAAACGAATCAAAACTTAGCTTCTCCAACGCGTGCTGCGGCGAATCCTCCAGTCGATCTTCCACCGTCCCCTCCATCCGTTGGGGAAGGTCGACAATGCGCGCCTGGAACGCCGCACCGCGTTGCGGAACGCCCAGTTCGTCAGCTTCATGGCACAGCAGGGACTCGGCCGCGGCATCGCGTCGGACCGGCATGAGGCCCGCCTGCGCCGCCAGCGCCTCGTCCGCTTCGCCGTCGCCGCCTCCGTCGGAGGCTTCGTCGCGTGGGTAGGGCTCGAGAGCGCACGCGCTCTCTCCCTCTTCTGACCCAAGTTGGCCGTCGATCGGCCGACTGATGCCATCGTAGTGCGATAGGGTGCTGAGGCGGGTGTTGTCCCCAAAGCAGGAGCCTTTCCGCGCCTTCCGGATGGGCGGAGTCTTGCGGTCGGGCCGCGGTCCCGCCATCCACCGAAGCATGAACCGCAAAGCATTTCTTCTTTTTCCGCTGGTCGCGATCGCGCTGCTCCTCGGGGGTTGCGGCTCCGGGGGCAAGCTCGGGGGCGTGGCGGTGAGCGTGGTCACGATCCGTTCCGCCCAGCCGGAGCTCCTGGAGACCCAGGTCGTCCTCGGCCTCCGGTACACCAACGAAAACGTGGTGCCGGTCGGCTTCGGCGGCTCCCGGCACAAGTTCTACCTCAACGGCACCTACATCGGTCAGGCGGTCAGCGACCGCCCGGTGGGCCTCGCGCCGCTGACCACGGGAACGCAGGACGTGACCGTGATGGTGAAGAACGGCGCGCTGCTCAGCGTGCTGCGCAACGTCGCCCAGCGCCAGCAGGCCGCCTACCGCATCGAAAGCACGCTGTTCGTGACGGCGGGCGAGGAGCGGATGGAGATCAAGACCAAGAGCGAGGGCGCCATTGATCTCACGGGCCTCCTGCCCCCGGCGGGCGTCCCCTGACGCCTAGCCCGCGCCACCGCCGGTGTTGGCCGGGGTGGCGGCGAAGCCCGAGCGAAACGTGGCCGCGATGAAGTCGCGGTTGAGCCGGGCGATGAACTCGTGGCTGATGAGCTTCGGGCACGCGGCGCTGCACTCGTACTGGTTGGTGCAACTGCCGAAGCCGAGGTCATCGGCGGTGTTGACCATCGCGAGCACGCGGCGGTCGCGCTCCGGCTGACCCTGCGGCATGATTCCGAGGTGCGAGACCTTGGCGGCGACGAAGAGCATGGCGGACGCGTTCTTGCAGGCGGCGACGCAGGCGCCGCAGCCAATGCACTGCGCGGCGTCCATCGCAAGGTCCGCATCGGCCTTCGGCACCGGCACCGCGTTCGCATCGGGCGCCGATCCGGCGCGCGCGGTGATGTAGCCACCCGCCTGCTGGATCTTGTCGAACGCCGAACGATCCGTCACGAGATCGCGCACCACCGGGAACGGCTGGGCGCGGAAGGGCTCGACCGTGATGACCGCGCCGTCCGCGAAGCTGCGCAGGTACGTCTGGCAGCTGGCCACGCCCTGATGCGGACCGTGCGGCTTGCCGTCGATGACCAGCGAGCACGTGCCGCAGATGCCCTCGCGGCAGTCGTGGGCAAACGCGATCGGGTCGTCGCCCGCGACGGTGAGGCGGTCGTTCACCACGTCGAGCAGCTCGAGGAACGACATGTTCGGGCTCACGTCCCGCGCCGGGTAATCGACGAAGCGGCCGGCCTGGTTCGGACCAGCCTGGCGCCAGACGCGGAGGGTGACGGAGATCGTTTTGGAGGAGCCTGCAGCGACCATGGGAGAGGGGGCGGGGACGGGTTGTGCGGAGCGGGGCGGACGGGCGGCGCTTACTTGTAGTTGCGCAGCGACATCTTCACGAATTCGTAGTTGAGCGGCTCGACGTTGCGGAGCGGTTCCTTGCCGGGACCCTGGTACTCCCAGGCCGCGACATGCGCGAAGTGTTCGTCGTCGCGCTTGCACTCGCCGTCGGGATACTGGTGCTCCTCGCGGAAGTGGCCGCCGCAGCTCTCCTCGCGGGTGAGCGCGTCGCGGCACATGAGCTCACCGAGCTCGAGGAAGTCGGCCACGCGGCCGGCCCGCTCGAGCGCCTGGTTGAGGGTGGCGGCCGAGCCCGGGACGTTCACGTTGGCCCAGAACTCCTCCCGCAGCTTCGGGATGTCCTGCAGCGCCTTCTCGAGGCCCTGTTTGGTGCGCGACATGCCGCAGAAATCCCACATCAGCTTGCCGAGGCGCTTGTGGAAGTGGTTCACCGGCTCGCGACCCTTCGCCGCCATGAGTCGGTTGACCATGCCGGCAACGTTGTCCTCCGCCTGCTTGAACTCGGGCAGATCCGTGGACGGCTTCGAGCCGGGCTTCTGGCCGGCCAGGTAGTCGCCGATGGTGTACGGGATGACGAAGTAACCGTCCGCGAGGCCCTGCATCAGCGCCGAGGCGCCGAGGCGGTTGGCACCGTGGTCCGAGAAGTTGGCCTCCCCGAGCACGAAAAGCCCGGGCAAGTTGGACAT
>CAZEJZ010000093.1:0-8892 GCA_964512415.1 uncultured Opitutaceae bacterium | reverse complement strand
CCCGCACGCCCCTGCCGGACGGGTGGTACACGCGCGAATTCGACGCAAGCGGATGGGACTTCGCGACGGAGTACCCGGCCTCCCGCGTGGGTCCGGACGGCGACTACGTGGCTTCCGACTTCGTCGGTGCGAGCTTCATCTGGAGCAACGACCTCGACCTCGACAACACGGTCATCCTCCGCACCACGGTGCCCGCCCCTGCCGGCTACGTGCAGCGCTGGAACACCAAACCAGACCTGGACGTCACCCAGTTCCCGGCCGAACTGCTCCCGTCCGCAGCGGCGAACGCAAGCCGCGGTCAGCTCGCCAACCTCGCCACGCGGGCCCAGGTCGGCGTCGACGCCAACGTGCTCATCCCGGGGTGCGTGATCACCGGCGCCAGCGCACGCTCGGTGCTGATCCGCGCCGTCGGTCCAGGCCTGAGTCCGTTCGGCGTGCCAGGCGTGCTGGCCGACCCGGTCCTCACGATCTTCCGCGGCTCCACCGTCATCGCCAGCAACGACAACTGGGGAGAGCAATCGTCCCCCAATGCCGTCGCCGCGGCCACCGCGCAGACCGGGGCCTTCGCCCTCACCGCCGGCAGCAAGGACAGCGCCCTCGTCCTCACCCTCGAACCCGGCGCGTACACTTTCCAAGTCTCCGGCAGCAACCGCACCAGCGGCATCGCGCTCGTCGAGGTCTACCTCATCCCCTGATCCGCGCCTCCCCTCTCCATGAGCCTCCGTCTCCGCCCCTGCCTGCTCGTCGCGACCTTCCTCGCGGCCTGGTGTCCCGCCCGCGCCCACGAGGGGGTGCACCTCGGCCCGGGTGTCGTTCCCGCACCGACCCTCGGACGCGCCACCGCGTCCGCCGACGGCGCCGTCACCGCGATCACCGACGCCGTGCTGGCAGAGTGGCGGACGCAGGCTCTCGCCGTCTCCGCCGGCGAGCCTCGCACCGCCGCCGCCCAGCCCGCCGGCTACGGCGCGATGATGGCTGCTTCGTTCGGGGCGTTCCGGCCGCGCGTGCGGCTCTACTACGACTCCACGACCTTCTACGTGGAGTCCGACAATGTGCCCAGTCCGACCCTGATGCCGACACCCATGGTCGGCATCACGTCATGGCAACAGCAGATTCCCCTCCCGTCATCGTACTTCGCGTTCACCACCAACCCGGAGAAGGACACGGGCTCGATCGGCTACGGGCGCCCCAACGTCTGGCGCCTGCCGCTCGTCCCCACTCCCTCCGCCAATCCCATCCCGATCTCGCAGGGCAACTTCCAGCGCGGCGCGATCGCCGTCGGCGTCGATGGCATCGCGATCTTCAACCCGCGCAACAACGGCGGTCGTCTCTCCTACGAGATCGGCGAACTCGACCTCTACGGCGGGCACTGCGGCCTCGCCGACGACTACCACTACCACATCGCGCCGGTCCACCTGCAGGCGGTCACCGGCGTCGACAAGCCGGTCGCCTGGGCCCTCGACGGGTATCCGATCTACGGTTACACGGAACCGGACGGCACCCCTCGTCAGGCGCTCGACGCCAATGGCGGGCATGAACACGGGACGTGGGGTTACCACTACCACGCGATCGGAAGCCCGGCGACGGGTCCGCAGAGTCCCTACCTGCCGGCCGCCTTCCGCGGCACCGTCGTGAACTACGGCGGCCAGGTCGATGGACAGCCGGAACTGCAGGCGATTCGCCAAAACGGGACCGGCGGCTACACCGCCAAGGCCGTCGACGGCGCGCGGATCACCGCGTTCAAGAACCCCGTCGCCTTCGACACCGACGCGCAAGGAAACTTCTCCGAGTCGACCACCGGCACGCCCTCACCCGACCAGTTCCTCATGCGGGTGCAGATCGGCAATGCGAACTACGACCAGTGCTGGCGGATCAATCGCACCGCGAATCCGAAGACCGTGACGGTGACGTGGCGCCTGCCGACGATTTCACCCACCACCACGACCTACACCAGCAATGGGAATCGGCTCACGACCTACGGCATGGCGCCGTGGAGCCTCCGCGCCCTGCCGGACACCGGGCAGACGATCGACGTCGCCGGCGTCAACGGCGAGGACGCCGACTACACGATCCGGCCCCCGAGTTACGTGGACCACGGCAATGGCACCATCACCGACGAGATAACCGGCCTGATGTGGCAGAAGGTCGATCAGGGCGAATCGACGTGGGAAAACGCCGTCTCCCGCGCCGCCACGATCAACACCGGCGGCCACACCGACTGGCGCCTCCCCACGCCCACGGAGCTGCTGAGCCTGATGAACTACAACAACGGGAATCCCGCCGCGATGAACACGACGTTCTTCCCGGTCAACCCGGCCGGTACGGCGGAATATTTCTGGACCAGCGACATCTACGGCACCGACGCGACCAAGGTCTGGTGCGTGAACAGCGGCGGCGGCCTCGGCCCGAAGCCGAAGGCAGAGACCCTTAGCGCCGGCGGCACGTTCCGCTACCATGCCCGCTACGTGCGCGGTGCTCCCCCCACCAACGGCCATCACTACCAGAACAATCTCGACGGAACGATCACGGACCTCGACACCGGACTGATGTGGACGCAGGTACCGGCCTCCGCGCGGAGCTGGACCGCCGCCGTCGCCTACGCGGAGGACCTGGTGCTCGCCGGCTACAGCGACTGGCGCCTCCCCAACATCAAGGAACTCCAGACGCTGACCGACCTCACGCTCGCCTCCGCCACGACCGCCAGCGCCGCGCAGGCGGCCGTGAATCGCGTCCTCTTCCCTCCCGCCACCACGCCGGCAACGGCCTACTGGTCGTCCACCGCGCTGCGCACCAACAACTCCGCGCCCCGGACCAGCGCATGGCTCCTCGAACTCGGCATCACCACCGGCATCCCCGCCGCCAACGGGCCCAACCGCGGTGCCCAGGGTATCGTGAGCTACGAGGTCATGACCTCGAGTTACCCCGCCTTCGCGGTGCGCACGGCGGCCGCGCCGGCCAAGCCGACGATCTCCGTGCAGCCGTCGCCCTTCCAGACAATCGCGGCCGGAAGCAGCGTCGCGCTCAGCGTCACCGCCACTGGCGACGGCACGCTCGCGTACCAATGGCGCAAGGACGGCGCCGCCCTGGCCGGCGCGAACGGCAGCACGCTCGCGGTGAGCGACTTCAAGGCTGCGGATGCGGGAACGTACTCGGTCGTCGTGACCAACGCCGCAGGTGCGACCAACTCGAACGACGCCGTGCTCGTGTTGGGCACGAGCCGGTTGATCAATCTCTCGGTCCGCGCCAACGCCGGCACCGGGAGCGACACGCTGATCATGGGCTTCGTGATCGGAGCGGGTTCGCCGCCTTCGCTGCTGGTGCGCGGCATCGGACCGACGCTCTCCGTCTTCGGCGTCTCGGGCGCGCTCGCGGATCCGGTGCTGAACGTCCTCACGCCGGGCGGCGTGGTGGTCGCGACGAACGACGACTGGGGCACGGCGGGGAACGCGACGCAGATCTCCGCCGCCGCCGCCCAGTCGGGGGCCTTCGCCCTCGCCGCCGACAGCCGCGACGCCGCGGTGCTCACCGCGCCGGGGAATGGCGGCTTCACCGCGCAGGTCGCGGCCAAGGGCGGCGCGACGGGCAATGCGCTTATCGAGACCTACGTGCAAGCGCTCGACGCGACCAAGGCGCCGCTGGTGAACCTCTCCGCCCGGACCCGCGCGGGCACCGGCGACAACGTGCTCATCGCCGGCTTCGTGGTCGGCGGCACCGAGCCGAAGCGCCTGCTCGTCCGCGCCGTCGGACCCACGCTCAGCAGCTTCGGGGTCACCGGCGCGCTCGCCGACCCCCAGCTCACCCTCTTCCGCCAAGGCACCGCGTCGGCGATCGGGCAAAACGACAACTGGGAATCCACCTCCGCGACCGAGATGTCGGCTGCATTCACGCGAGTCGGCGCGTTCGCCCTACCCACGGGTTCACGCGACGCCGCGCTGCTCGTGGTCGTCACGCCCGGCGCCTACACCGCGCAGGTCAGCGGCGTAGGCAGCACGAGCGGCATCGCCCTCCTTGAGATCTACGACGCGCCGTGAACGCCCTCTCGCTTGTTCCCGTACCGTCCGCACCGTGGCGCTCCTTGGGCGCGATCTTCGGGCTGCTCTCGCTCCCCGCGGCGCTCAGCGGTCACACGATCGGCGATCCGGCCCACGATGGTCCGCTGCGGGCCGCCCCGCAGCGGGAGGCGACCGCGCCCGCAGCACCCAGCAACGCCGAAGCGGCCTCTGGCGATGTTCCCAGCACCCTCGCGCGCCGGAGCTTCGGAGCCTTTGCTCCCGCGGTGCACCTGCGCACCGACGGCCCGTGGCTCGTCGTGGAGTCCAACGGCCTGCCCGCCCACGGGATGATGGTGGGTATCACCGCTTGGCAGCAGCAGGTACCTCTTCCCCAACCGTACACGGGTGCGAACGCGTGGCGCGTGCCGCTGCATCCTCAGCCCGCAGCGGAGCCCGTCTCCATCCGGGACCGTTTCCTGCGCGGAGCCATCGCCCTCGCCGCCAACGGAATTCCGATCTTCAACCCGCAGAACAACCGCGGCGAAGTTTCGCAGGAAATCGGCGAGCTCGATCAATGGGGCGGTCACTGCGGGCGGGCGGACGATTACCATTATCACGCCGCGCCTTTTCACCTGCAGACAATCCTCGGGCGCGAGTTGCCCATCGCCTACGCCCTCGATGGCTACCCGATCTTCGGCCTGACCGAACCTTCCGGCACCAAGCCGGAGGGATTGGATCGCTTCAATGGTCACGTCACGCCCGAGCTGGGTTACCACTACCATGCGTCGGTGGCGTATCCGTTCGTCAACGGGGGCTTTCACGGCGTGGTGACCGAGCGCGAGGGGCAGGTGGATCCCCAACCCCGCGCCCGGGGCGTGCGCCCGGCGCTGACCGCGCTGCGCGGCGCCGAAATCGTCGGCTTCTCCGGCACCCCGGGCCAGTCCTCCGCGCAACTCGACTACATCCTGCGGGGACGCCCCGGGTCGGTGGTCTACACCCCCGCGGCCAACGACCAGTGGCAGTTCCGTTTCACTGATCCCGACGGCACGATCCGTGACGCCGTTTACCGCCCGCGGGAGCGCGGCGGCCGGGAGACCCGTCCGGGCAAGGGCGAACGCCCGCAAGGAAACGCGCGACCGGGCACCCCCGAGCCCACTCCGACCGCGACTCCACCGCGTGAGGCGACCCGCCTGCTCCTGCGCAGCCCGGTGGTTGGCAACGATGGCGCGCTCCCCTTGGAATTCACCGGAGACGGAGCGGGACTGTCGCCGCCGTTGGCATGGAGCGGCGCACCGGAAGGAACTCGGAGCTTCGCCGTGATCATGGACCATCTCGCCCCCGGCGGTGAGGTGAAGTGCTACTGGACACTCTACAACCTACCCCCGGAAACCCGCAGCGTCCCCAAGGATGTCCACGGGGTGGGAGAACTCGGACACGCGAGCGTCGGACACCGCATGGGCTACGCGCCCCCGCACTCCAAGGGTCCGGGGCAAAAGACCTACATCATCACGCTGTACGCGCTGTCTTCGCCGCTGACGCTGCGTCCGGAGGACGTCGACCGTGCCTCGCTCCTGCGGGCGATGCATGACCTGATTCTCGATCGCGCGGAGCTTCAGGTCACGCACACGCGCAACGCCGCGATGATCCGCGGAGACCGGCTTCCGCCGCGTGGAGGGGACAGCCAGTGAGGATACTCCACCTCCTCCCGCGAGCGGTCGTCGCCGTCACGTTCCTGCCACTCGTCGCCGCCGCCGCGGTCGGGCAGTCCGCTGCCGCGGTCCGCCCGAACTTCGTCGTGATCATGGCGGAGGCCCAGGGCTGGGCGCAGACCTCGGTGATGATGGACGATCGGGTCCCGGAATCGCGCAGCCGCGTGTTCCGCACCCCGGCCATCGAGCGCCTGGCCCGCGAAGGGATGCGCTTCACGTTCGGCTACGCCGCCTCGCCGCGCTGCACGCCCTCGCGGGCGGCCCTGTTCACCGGACAAAGCCCCGCGTCCCTGCACATGACGTACGTCGGAGCGGGTCGCGAGCGCGGCCCCGTCCGCACCGCGTTGCTGCCCCCCGAACCGATCCTGGAACTCCCCCGGGAGACGACCACCGTCGCGGAGCTCCTGCAGTCGGCCGGCTACGCCACCGCACATTTTGGCAAGTGGCACGTCGGACGCATGAGCCCGGCGGAGCACGGCTTCGCCGAGAGCGACGGCGCGACCAGCAACGGCGGACCCGACAACGTTGCCAGCCCCAATCCCAAGCAGGCGCTTGGTATGACCGCACGCGGGATCGCCTTCCTGCAGCGCGCACACCGCGCTGGGCAGCCTTTCTATCTGCAGCTATCGCATTACCCCAATCAGGAAAGCAAGGCGGGCGGGGGCGGCCGACGCGACGCCGACACCGCGCGCGCGGAATCGGGCGTCATCGATCAGACGGTCCGGCAACTCCTCGAAGCCCTCGACACCGAAGGCCTCTCGGGCAGCACCTACGTCATCTACACGGCGGACCACGGCGGGCAGGGTCGGAACGCCAACGCGCCGCTTTCGGGAGGCAAGGGAGCGGTGACCGAAGGAGGGCTCCGCGTCCCCTTCCTCGTGCGCGGTCCCGGCATCACGGCGGGGGTGTGCTCACGGGTGCCGGTGACGGGCTGCGACGTGCTGCCGACCGTGCGCGAGCTCGCGGGGCTGGCGACTCCGCTGCCGCCGACGGTGGAGGGCGGCAGCCTCGTACCCGTGCTGCGCGATCCTGCGGGCCGGGGCCGCGTGGTGCGCCCGCGCGAGGAACTCGTCTTCCACTTCCCTCATTATGACTTGGGGAACGGCGGCCCGGCCACGGCGATTCTCCTGGGCAGCGAGAAGCTCGTGCGGAATTACGAGACCGGAGCGCGGCGCCTCTTCGACCTTGAGAACGATCCCGGCGAGACGCGCGATCTGGCTGCAGCTCGGCCGGAGCGCGTGGCCGCTCTGACCGAACGTCTGGACGCGTATCTCCGGGACGTGAACGCGCAGCTCGCCCGGCCAAATCCCGCATACGACCCCGCCCTCGCCCCAGCACCGGACGACCCCCGCGGTCGAAGAGGGGAAAGCGCCGAACGGAGACGCCGCGAACCATGAGCACCGTACCACACAGAGGCCCCGTCGAAGGCGGACGAGAACAGGCACGAATTGCATTCAATCCGCTCCCGTGGCGCGTCGCCCCGGCGGGGTCCTGGACCCACTCGCTGTGCGCCGCCGTGGGCGCGGTCGTCGGGATCTTGGCGAGCGCAGTCATGCCCGCGGCGCAGGAATCGGCGGGGTTAAATCCCGCGCCCGCGATCGCATCCACCATCGACGTCGCCATCGACGACACCTCGCCTCACCTCGCACACGTCGAGCCATCGCGCAGCGAACGCATCCGCGGCGGAAGCGCCGATCCCGCGCGCGGAGCGGATGCCGGCGGCAGCGGGCGACGCATGGAAGGCCGCATGCCGACGCCGGCCATGCGGACGGACGTGCCGGCGCATGAGGTGGACCTGATCCTCGGTCGGCCGACCGACCAAGCGATCACGCTCAGCGTGCTCGCCTACGCGGAGCGGGAGGGATCGGTGGAGGTCTTGGACGATACCGACCATCGCCTGCAGCAGACCACGTGGCGGCGTTTTCCCGCCGGCGAACCGGTGGAGGAAAGACTCGCCGGGTTGGCGCCGGGGCGGCACCACCGCTACCGGCTGCTCTGGCGGACGCCGGGCACGTCCGAGCCAACGGTGGCAGCGGAGGGAGGGTTCACGACGGCGCGTCCACGAGGCAACTCCTTCACCTTCACGATCCAAGCGGATCCCCACCTCGATTACGGCATCGATCCCCCCACGTACGAGAAGAGCCTGCGCAACGCGGTCGCCGCGCGTACGGACTTCCACATCGATCTCGGCGACACCTTCATGACCGACAAGTACCTCGACTACCGGAAGGCCGGACCGCACTACCTCGCGCAGCGGTACTACCTCGGGATCGTGGGCCGGACCGCTCCGGTGTTTCTCGTGCTCGGCAATCATGACGGCGAGCAGCGCGGCCGCGGCGGTGACGACGCGATGGCGGTGTGGTCGAACCGCATGCGGAAGACGTATTTCCCCAATCCGATCCCGGATGGGTTCTATACTGGCAGTGCGACGCCGCACCCGGAGGCCGGCCTACTCCAAAACTACTACGCGTGGGAATGGGGTGACGCGTTGTTCATCGTGCTAGATCCGTTCTGGTACTCGACGCGCGCACGCGGGGGCGGGCGCGACGGACCGGTGGACAACTGGTCGCGCACGCTCGGGAGGGAACAATACGACTGGCTCGCGCGCACGCTGGCGGGCAGCCGGGCGGCGCACCGCTTCGTGTTCATTCATCACCTCGCGGGCGGCGAGACGCCGGAGGGACGCGGCGGCGCGGAGGCGTCACGCTTCTTCGAGTGGGGGGGACGGGACATCGACGGACGGGACCGCTTCGCGCAGCGGCGTCCCGGCTGGCCGATGCCGGTGCACGCTCTCCTCGTGCAGCATCACGTGACCGCGGTCTTCCACGGACATGATCACATTTACGCGCAGCAGGAGCGGGATGGCGTGGTGTATCAACTGGTCCCGCAGCCCGGCCATTCCCGTACGGACAACGTGCGCAGCGCCGCGGACTACGGGTACCGGTCGGGCGTGATCGCCGGAGCCTCAGGCATTCTCCGCGTGCACGTCGAGCCCGAGCGCGTCCAAGTCGAGTACGTGCGCGCCTACCCTGACGCTCAAGAATCGGCCGCCCGCCGCACCGGCGCGGTGACTCACCGCTACGAACTCAGCCCTGCCGCGCGTCGGAAGGAGCCTTAGGCCTCCTCAGACCCTGCTTGGTCCCGGGACTTCACCGCCGGACCCGTCGCATTTCCCTTGGCCGGGGCGAGGC
>CAZEJZ010000092.1:0-9029 GCA_964512415.1 uncultured Opitutaceae bacterium | reverse complement strand
GTCTCGCCCCGGCGCGGCAACCGGACCTGCAACGTACTCTCATCGTAGAGTGCGGTCGCGGCCAGCGTGACCTTCACGGGGCAGTCGTCCGCGGGCGCCGTCACGGCCACGCAGATCGGGCTGATGGGATCGCCCAGGTCGCGTGGACCTGCGACCACGGGGAACGGTGCTCCGTCCTGAATCGCGAACAGCACGGAGGGAAAGAGTTCCCTTTCGCCCCAGCGCAGCAGCAGCTGGGGAGCCGCGGCCCGCGACTCCGCTCCTGGCCCCGTCGCGGCGCAGATCAGCGCCACGACCGAGGCGGCGAGCCACCTGAGCTCAACCACCATTGAGGAACGTCCGCAGTTTCTGCTGCTCATTCTTGGCCGCCGCGACGGCCGCGTCCTTCTGCGACGGCTTGATCTTGCCCGTCCGGGCGTGCTTCAGCGATTCGGTGATGAGGCTTTCGAGACTCCGCGCCGCTGCCTTCGCGTGCGGAAGATTGCGGTTCTGGAGACCATGGAGAATCTCCCGTGCGTAGGTGGCATACACTTCGGCGAAAATCCCGCGCGCTTCCTCCGGCAGTTCGGGGGTGGCGCCACTTTGAGCGTCGTTGACCTCGCCCTCCGCATCACTTTCGCCCGCTTCGGCGAGGTTGCCGCTCGAAGCGAGTTCGTCGGGCAGGTCCCCCGTCACCAGGGAGTTGGCGGTCTTCATCAGAGCCTTCCAGTCCGCCGATCCATCGGCGGGTGCCTGGCTGATCTGGCGGGCTTGGTTCTTGGCCTGAATGGCCGTCTTGGCCTCGAGCGGGATCGCGACGGCGAAGATCAGCGCGGCGATACGGAGAAACAACGAACAACGGAAGTTCATCGGGATAAGGCGAAGCCGACTCGCGGGACTGACCGGGTTGCCAGCCCGCACTGCCTGGTTAGATGGATACGCTGAGCGCAGTGAGAGGGGTGGCAACGCGAAAAGCTTCCGCGCGTGCGGGTGTGGATACAGCAGACGGGGCGGGAAATCCGGCGATCCGTTCGCGGAGCGTCAGCTCCCGGCCACGATCACCTCAAGCCCCCGGGCGCGAAGGGCGTTGATGAATTCAGCCGGAGCTCCGGAGTCGGTCACGATGACATCCACGTCCCTGAGGTCGGTGAGCCGGAACAAGGAACGCCGGCCGAATTTCGTGTGATCGAGACCGAAGATCACGCGGTCAGCCCCGGCGATCATTGCCCGTTGGATATCGACGATCAGGGCATGGGAACTGTAGAGCCCGTCCTCGGCGATTCCGCTCGCGCTCAGGATCGCGACATCGACGTGCGTCCGACTGAATGTCTCGGTTGCCTGCGGCCCCACCAGCGTGCCGAGTCGCGGGTAGAGGACGCCGCCGGACAGGTGCAGTTCCACGCGGCTGGAGGAGGCGAAGAGATTCGCGACTGGAAGTGAGTTGGTGACGATCTGGCCCGCCCGTTCCCCGAGTTGCCGCGCCGCCTGAAAGCAGGTGGTCCCGCTGTCGAGCGTCACCGTCTGCCCCGGGCCCACCAACGCCGCGCAGGCCGCGCCAATCGCCTCCTTCTGGACGGCCTGGTGCGTATCGCGCACGCTGAAGACGAACTCATCCGTCTTGGGTGGCTGGAGTGAGCGCGCTCCCCCATGGGTCCGCCGAACCCGCTTTCCACCCTCCAGCATCAGCAAGTCGCGACGCACCGTCGAAATCGAGGCGCCAGCGAAATGTGCAAGTTCTTCCAGAGAAGCGAATTCAGCCTTGAGGAGATACGCTTCGATCCGCGCTTGGCGCTCTTCCGGCTGCATGATGGTGAACGGCATTGAACGATTATGGACGATTTTGCAACGTCCGCCTTGACACGAGCGGCGGATTACCGCGCCGTACCGGGGAAGCCTCCCCCCGTGACCATGCCCCGCGTTCCCTCTGTCCCCGCCCGTGATCCGGCGGCATCGCCCCGTGATGTGCCGGCCTCCTCTTCCGCGAGTGGTGGTTCAGTGGGGGCGGATGCCGGGCCGCGGGTGGACGGTGGGCTGGCCGGCACGCTGCGCCCCGGGGCGCCGGAGGTCGAATACCGTTGGACGCCGGGAGGCGATCCGCGCAGCCCGGCGGAGATTGAGACGTGGTTTCACTCCCCGGCGATCGCGGCGCTGAAGGAGCGCATGTGCGACATTGGGCGTCGGCTCTGGCAGCGGGAGTACACGGACGGGAACGGCGGCAACATCACGATCCGCGTCGGCGACCGGCTGGCGCTGTGCACGCCGACGCTGATGTGCAAGGGGTTCATGCGACCGGAGGACGTGTGCTTGGTGGACTTCGACGGCCGTCATCTGGCGGGGCAGCGGACGCCGACGAGCGAGGCGCTGACGCATTTCGCGATCATGACGCGGCAACCGGCGGCGAAGTCCTGCGTGCACGCCCATCCTCCGCATGCGACCGCGTTCGCGATCGGGCACGTGGAGGTCCCGCAGTACCTGATTCCGGAGGTGGAGATCTTCCTCGGGAAGATTGGGGTCGCCGACTATGGCACACCGGGCTCGGCGGCGTATGCGGCCCTCATCGGCGAGGCGGCGCGCGACCATCAGGCCGTGCTGATGAAGAACCACGGCGTCATGGTCTGGGGGAATGACATTGAGGACGCGTACTGGAAGATGGAGAACGTCGATGCCTACTGCCGCATGATCTGGATTGCGGCGGGGTTGGGCGGCGGACTACGGCCCTTCTCCGGACGGCAGGCCAAGGAACTGATCCAGCGCCGGCAGCGTCAGGGCATGTCGGATACGCGAGCCTCGCTGGGTGACGAGGACTTGGTGAATCCCACCGACCTGCGTCGCTGGGGGCGGGACGGGGGAGCGGGAACGGCAGGGGCATCGCCCGCACCGCTCACGGAAGCGCAACTTGAGGTAATCGTGCGCGCGGTGACGGAGCGCGTCCTCCGGGAACTGGGGAGGTGAGGGGAGGGCAAGGCCGGTCAGCCCGGCTGTGGTCCCCATCACGCCCCATGAGCGTCCCGCGACTCCCAGGATCGGCGTTGGCCGCTGACCGATCCTTGGCCGGTCTCGCGAACCTTGCCAGCGGGTTTCACCGCCGGCGAGAGGGTGCGTGGCGCGGTCGAGGGCGGATGCCCTCAGCTCTTCTTTTCCTGCTTCTTGAATTCCTTGTGGCCCTTCTTCTGACGGGCCCCGAGGTCGGCGACGAGCTTCTCGGCCTCGGCGTTGTTGCCGGCCTTGAGCGCCGCCTCGAGCGGGGCAAGCGCGGCGACGAACTCCTCCATCTGCTTCTTGTAAGCCGCGGTGAAGGCGGGGCGCTCCGCCTCCGGACGCTCGGCGGCGAGCTTGGGCACGAGATCGATCGACTTCTGGGAGGCGGCCCGGAGATTGGCGACCAGCTCCAGAGAATTGGCGTTCTTGGTCGGATCGGTCACCTGGCGCCGCAGCTTGCGGAAGGCACCGTTCATTTTCTCCATCGAATCTTCGAGCGCGGTGTGCTTCTCGCCGCCGGCGGCGTGAAGGGTCGGCAGCACCGGGGTGACGACCGACAGCGTGACAATGAGGAGGAGGGCTCGCTTGAGGAGGGAGTTCATGGAGGGTAAGGACGTCGAAAGGACACGGGAAAATGAGTCGGGGTTCCCGCCCTGCGCAAGGTCGGAATTGCGCGGCAGCGACGGTCGAGGATCGGCCGTGGTCGACCGGAAGCCGGAGGCGCGCGAGGCGGCGTGCGGCGGAGACCGTTTCCGCGCTCGCCGTCACATGGGGCGCCAGACACT
Source organism: uncultured Opitutaceae bacterium (assembly GCA_964512415.1). Taxonomy (GTDB): domain Bacteria; phylum Verrucomicrobiota; class Verrucomicrobiia; order Opitutales; family Opitutaceae; genus UBA6669. The sequence goes on along the minus strand of CAZEJZ010000092.1, from coordinate 5,286 downwards.
CTTCGCGCATGGCTACCCTGTCCCGTCGTCGCTTCCTCGGCGCGTCCGCGCTGGGGCTCGCCGCTTTGCCGGCCGCCCAGGCCTCCGCTTCGACCGCTTCGACCGCCGCGCCGGCGGTCCGGCCCCCGGTGCTTCCCGCCAAGACGCCGGGCAAGCCGTTCGTTTACCCGTTCCGGATCGGGGCGATCGAGGCGTGGTCGATCAGCGACGGGCATTCGCTCTTCGGCGACCGCGTGGACAAGATGCACCCGCCGGGCGAGCGCCCGAAGATGCTGGAGGAGCTGGCGGCGCACGGGGAGCGCCTCGATGGTTTCGCCCTGTACGTCAACGTACTCGTCCTCCGCATCGGCCGCGAGGTGGTGGTGTGCGACGCCGGGTTTGGCCAGCGGCCGAATCCGAATCTCGGTTGGCTCGCGGACGGGCTTGCGTCGATCGGCATCCGGCCGGAGGACGTGACGCAGGCGTTCCTCAGTCATGGCCACTCCGATCACATCGGGGGCTTCGTCACGGCGGGACGTCCGACGTTCCCGAATGCCGCGGTGCGCGTGCTGCGTGCGGAGGTGGATTTCTGGCGCGGTGCGAAGCCTGATTTCAGTCGATCCTTGCGGCGGGACAACACCGCGAAGCTGACGAACGACGTGCGCACGGCGCTGGACGTGCTGGCCCCGAATCTGCAGCTCCATGCCGGAGGTGACGCGCTGCTTGGCGGGGCGGTGACGATGCTGGCGGCACCCGGGCACACCGCGGGCCACGCGATGCTCCGGATTCGCGATGGCGGTGACTCGTTGGTGCACATCATGGATGTCGCGCATCACCACCTCCTGATGTTTGCGGATCCAGCATGGTTCATTGAGTTCGACCATGAGCCCGATCAGGCGGTCGCGACCCGGCGTCGCGTGTTCGCGGAGCTTGCGGGCTCGCGGCAGCGGACCTACGGGTTCCATCTCCCGTGGCCGGGTCTCGGTCACATCCTGCCGCGCGCCGCCGGCTACCGTTGGGAGCCGGAGCGTTGGAGTTGGGGCTCCTGAGCACGCGGTGCGTCGCCGCGGGGTGACTCGAGCGAAGCCTCGAGCCGGTCGAGCCATGGCCGGATGGCCGGCTGTTCGCAGACGGGCCGCGCGCGGCGGATCACCTCGCGTGCCGCCTCGGTCTGGCCATGGAGGGCGAGCAACTGCGCCGTGCGGAGGGCGAGGTGGGAGGACTCGGGAAAGAGCGCGGAGGCCCGGCGGAGGCGCGACAGCTGGTCGGGTGAAAGCGAGGCGTGCGTGCGTGCCCAAAGCTCGGCCTGCAGCGTGTAGACGGGGGGCAGCGCGGGCTGGAGGGCGTCGGCGGCTTGGAGCGGCCCAAGCACGGCGGCGACCTGCTCGGCGGTTGGCGGTGCGGTGGACGACTGCGTGGCGGCGTCGATGTCGGCGAAGCGGAGCAGGGCCAGTTCCAGGAGCGCCCGGGGGCGCGGAGCCCCGAGCGAGGCGGCCTGCTCCAGCCAGGCCCGCGCCGCGTCGGGATGTCCGGCATCGATCTCGATCAATCCCATCACCGCGAGAAGTGACGGATCGCGGGAACCTTGGTCGTAGCCGGCGCGCGCGGTGCGGCGGGCGCGCTCGACGTACCGGGGGACGAGTTCGGGGATGCGCTGGCGGACGTAGCCGATGCTGAGTCGCTCCCAGTCACCGCGGATCCGCGCGATCTCCGCCGGCGTGGCATCGCGCAATGCCGGGGTCGGCGCGTTGCCGGGCGAGGCCTCGCGGATCCGGCGCCGCTCGTGGCGGGCGCGCGGCAGGAAGAGGCGCAGCGCCTCATCGAGTTCGGCGAAATCCAGTCCGAGTTCGGCGCGCAGGAGGGCGTCGGTGGCCGGCTCGCGTTCCAGCCGATCCACCAGTCGCCAGAACGCCGTCCGACGCGCCGGCGTGCCGTCGATCAGCGCCCAGCGAACGAAAAGCGCGCTCTGGGCACCGCGGTGTTCCACGGCGAGCGCGGGTGTAGTGCCCGGTTCGGAGGCCCGCCACGCGAGCAGCGTGGCCATCGGAACCAGGTCCGTCGGAGCGTCCTCGCCCGCGGTCTCTGGCTTCTCCGCGCGGGCCGGCCAGCGGGCCGGATCGGCCCGCAGTTCTTCGCTCTCGAAGGAGAGTTCCGGGTAGAGCTGGAGCAGACCTTGCACGAGCCACGGGGGCAGGCGGGGGCGTCGCTGCACGAGCAGCTGACGCACGCGCTCGATCGTGAAGCTGAAGCCTCCGGTTTCCTCTTCGTCGTCGAGCAACACGAAGACGACCGTCGCGTCGACGTCGAGGAGTCGCAGGTTCGGCAGGAAGCGGATGCCATCGGTCGCGACGCGCGGCGCGGGGCCGCGCACGGAACGGTCCCCGTGGCGGCGCTGCAGGAGCTCGTGCAGAATCTCCGCCGAGGTCGCGCGGGGCGTATCCGTGCTGAGCAGCAGGTAGGTGTCGGGGATGACGGACGACGCCTGGTAGGACGGGGGCAGCAGCCAGGCGAGGAGATTGGTCTGAAGCTGCAATCGCCGCAGGAAGTCGCGGGTCACGGCGTCGGGGCAGGCCGAGAGAACTTCCTTGCCGGGCAAGTCGGCATGGCGCCAGCGCAGGGGAGTGGCGGACTCCTCGACGACGAGGGGCGGAAGATCCACGACGCGATCCTCCCGCGTGGCCGCGGAAACCGTCGCGAGGCTGCACAGAACCCCGATGCCGGCCAGCCGTGCCAGCCGGCGAGGGAGTGGTGCACGAGAGACGGACGCAGCGGAGTCCGCCGCGAGGTCGGGCGGGTGCGACAGGGAAACGTCGGCGTGAGCCGCGCGATGCGTGCGCCGGGCATCGCGTGCGGGGATCATGGACGACCGGTGGTGCGTCAACGGTGCCATGGCTCGGTTTCGGTCTACGGCAGCAGTCCCGCGTGCTTCAGCGCCGGACGAAGGGCCCGCGCCCACTGTGCGTAGCCGCGTTCGTTCGGGTGGAGCAGATCGGGGAACTCGTCGAGGCGGGCGTCGCCGCGGGTGTCGGCGAAGATCGACCACGTATCGACCACGGTGACCTGGGGTCGGGTCCGGGCCACGTCGTCGTACAGGGCGTTGATGCGGCGGATCTGCGCGCTGGGGCGCCGCATGGTGGCCGAGCTCGGAAACACTCGGCACAGCACCACGGGCATGGTCTGATTGTGGGCATGCAGGGCATCGAGGATCAGGGCGAGATTGCCCGCGATGACCTCGGGCTCGGCCTTCTCCTCGAGGTCGTTGGTGCCGATGAGCAGGACGACGCCGCGCGGCTGGAGAGCAATGACATCCTCGTTCAGACGCAGCAGGACCCCGCGGGTGGTGTCGCCACTGATGCCGCGGTTGGCGATCCGCAGCTCGGGGAAAGCGGCGGGCAGGCCGGTTTCCCAGCCCTGGGTGATGGAATCGCCGAGAAACACCACCGCGCCGCGATCCTGTGCGGTCTGCGTCGCCCAGACTGATCGCCGCTCGTTCCAGAGCTTTTGGAACCACGCCATGCGCCGCAGCGGTCCGGCCCCCGGAAGTCCCTCATCCGTCGCGGGAAGAGGGAAGCGCAACTCTGGCTGGGCGAGGCTGGAGACGGGCGCGACGGTGCTAATGGCGATGAAAACGACGATGCACGCCAATCGGGAGCCGGGGGACAGGGGCAAGGTCATGGTGAGTTCAGGTTTGAGAAGGGGGTGCGCCGGGGCAAGCGCCGGGCCGGACCTGCTGAGCGGTTAGTCTTGCTTCGGAAACGGGATGTGCCCTCTTTTCGCGTGCGCCCGCGCCGGCCCCGGCTTGATTTCGCAGCGGTCTGGACGCCCCCTTTTCTTTTTTACCCGCATGCAAACCCCACCCTCCCCGCGCCCCGAGGTGTCCAATCGACGCTTGGTGGCCGTTCTCACCACGGCGTTTCTTGGCTGGATGTTCGACGGCCTTGAAATGGGCATCTTCCCGCTGATCGCGCGTCCTGCGCTTCAGCAGATGCAGATGCAGCATGGCCTCGTGGCGACCGACGCGTTCGTCGGGGTGTGGATGGGCTACGTTACAGCGGCCTTCCTGCTGGGAGCCGCCGCCGGTGGCGTGGTGTTTGGCTGGCTGGGCGACCGGATCGGTCGCGTCCGGGCGATGGCGCTGAGCATCCTCTGCTATTCGTTGTTCACGGGTCTTGTCTACTTCGCATCGGAGCCGTGGCACCTGCTGGTCACCCGCTTCATCGCGGCGCTGGGCATGGGCGGCGAGTGGTCGCTGGGCGTGGCCTTGGTGATGGAAGTGTGGCCGGAGAAGCATCGGCCGCTGCTGGCCGGGGTGATCGGCGGAGCGGCGAATGTCGGCTTCGCGTTGATTGCGGTGATCGGGCTCTTCTTCCAGGTCACCACCGAGTCGTGGCGATGGGTGGCGCTGGTCGGTGCCGCGCCGGCATTCCTGACGTTCTTCATCCGCTTGCACGTGCCGGAGTCCGAGCGGTGGACGGAAACCCAGAAGGGCGCGCAGAAGAATCGGCCGCTGAGCGAGGTGATGCGTCCGCCGCTGCTCAAGACCACGCTCTTCGCCACGCTGCTGGCCTCGGTGGCGCTGATCGGAACATGGGGTTCGGTCCAGTGGCTGCCGCTCTGGGCGGACCAGATGGCGCAGAAGCAGTCCGTCACCGCGGCGCTCGCGGAGAAGACCGCGGCGGCTGCTCCGGGCGCGGCCGCGCTGACGGCCACGTCGCCGGAGGTCGTGCAACGCGCGAAGGAGATCAAGGACTATCGCGCGAAGGCCTACACGCAGGTGAGTTCGTCGGTCGGCGCGATCGTCGGCTGCTTCCTCGGTGGCTGGCTCGGCGGCTTCTTCCGCCGCCGCACCGCTTACTTTGTGCTCTGCCTGCTTTCGCTGGGAGCCTGCGCGTGGCTCTTCCGCGGGACGATCGTTTACGACTTCCGCTTCGTCGCGATCACCTTCCTCGTCGGCGGACTCACCGCGGCCTTCTACGGCTGGTTCCCGCTTTACCTGCCGGAGCTGTTCCCGACGCGGGTGCGGGCGACCGGTCAGGGCATTGCCTTCAACGCTGGACGCGTGCTCGCGGCGGCGGGCGCCCTGCAGATGGGTGCGCTGATGCAGGCCTTCGATGGGGACTACGCGCGCGCGGGCGCGATCATCACGCTGGTCTACGCGTTGGGTCTCGTGCTGGCCTGGTTTGCCACGGAAACGAAGGGCAAGCCCCTGCCCGAGTAGTCCGGCGCGGGCGGCCCGTCCCACCGTGAGGGGACCCGGTGCCCTGGTGGATTCGGATTGTCGCGCCCCGGCCGGTTCGTCGAGGCTGG
>CAZEJZ010000091.1:0-9034 GCA_964512415.1 uncultured Opitutaceae bacterium | reverse complement strand
GCGCCGGCAAGAGCACGCTGATGAAGATCCTCGGGGGCGTGTTTCCCGCGAGCGAGGGATCGATCCAGCTGGGCGGTCGGCCGCTCGCGGCGCGCGGCCCCACCGAGGTACTTCGCGCTGGGATCGCGCTCATCCATCAGGAGATTTCGTTGGTTCCGACCCTGACCGTGGCGGAGAACGTGCTGCTCGGCGCGGAACCCCGCCATCGTGTCTTCCGCTGGGTGGATCGGGCCCGCATGCGCGAGGAGGCGGCCCGACTGCTCGGTTCGCTGGATGACCGGATTTCTCCCGACGCTTTGGTTTCGGACCTCAGCATTGCCGAGCAGCAGGTGGTGGAGATCGCGCGTGCTCTCCGTCACGACAACCGCGTGCTCGTGATGGATGAGCCCACCGCCGCTCTCTCCGAACGGGAGGCCGAAAGGCTCTTCGCGCTGATCGTCAGACTTCGCGACCAAGGCGTCGGCATCGTCTACATCAGCCACCGCATGACGGAGGTTGAACGTCTGGCCGACCGGGTGACGGTGCTCCGCGACGGCGAGCGGGCGGGTGAGCTGACGCGCGGGCACTTTGACCGCGCTCGGATCGTCTCGCTCATGGTTGGCCGGGCGGTTCCGGATCTGTCTCCGCCGGTCGTCTCTGAGTCGAGCCAGACGCCTCGCCTGGAGATCCGCGGACTTTCCGATGCAGTGGGTCGGGTACGCTCGGTCGATCTGCAGGTGTGGCCCGGCGAGATCGTTGGACTCGCGGGATTGATGGGCGCGGGACGGTCCGAGCTCGCCCGGCTGATTGCCGGCGTGGATCGCCGGACGGCCGGGCACGTGTTGATCGATGGCGAGGAAACGCGCTTCGCGAACCCCCGCGCCGCGCTTGCGGCGGGCGTCGCGTACCTGCCCGAGGATCGCAAGTCGCAGGGACTCTTCCTGCAGATGTCGGCTGGGGAGAACATGACCATGACGCTCGCGCGTCCGAGTTCCCTTGCGGGCGTCCTGCGTCCGGCCGCCCTACGCGCCTACGGCGAGCGGGCCGTGGCGGCCTTCGGGATCCGTCTCGCCGGACTGGATCAACCCTCGCGCCTGCTGTCGGGTGGGAACCAGCAGAAGCTGCTGTTCGCCCGGGCGCTGGCGCTCAGTCCACGGGTTTTGCTCCTGGATGAACCGACCCGAGGCGTCGATGTCGGGGCGAAGCAGGAGATCTACCGCAAGATTGTCGACACCGCCGCGACCGGTGTGGCGGTGGTGGTCATCTCCAGCGAACTTCCCGAACTGTTGCTCCTCGGTCCCCGCATTGCCGTGCTGCACGAAGGCCGCCTCACGGGGGTGCTTGATCGGGCGAAGGATGAGGTGACGCAGGAAACGCTGATGGCGTTGGCGACCGGTCACGCGCCGGAGGTACTTTCATGAAAGCCCCGACCGTAACCCCGTCCCGAGCGCCCTCGCCGCTACGCCGCTGGCTGCAGGCGGCTGGAATTCTTCCGGTGCTGCTCGGAGTGATCGTGCTGTTCGCGCTGCTCACCCCGAAGTTCCTCACTGCCGACAACGCGGTGAACGTGGCGCGGCAGGCCTCGATCAATCTGGTGCTGGCCGCCGGGATGACCCTCGTGATTTTGACGCGCGGAATTGACCTCGCGGCGGGCTCGGTGCTCGGCATGTGCTCGGTGATTTCCGTGCTGCTTTCGCTCTCCGCCGCTTGGGCGCCGCTGGCGATTCCCGTCGCCCTGATGGCCGGTGCGGCGGTGGGAGCGGGAACCGGCGCGGTCGTCGCCTACGGAGGGCTACCCCCGTTCATCGTGACGCTCGGCACCTACACGGCGTTGCGCGGTGCAGCGTACCTGCTCGCGGATGGACGGACGGTGATCAACAACGACCTCGGTTTCGCGTGGATCGGAAATGACTATCTCGGGCCCTTGCCCTGGCTGGTCGTGATCGCCCTCGCGGTGGTAGCGGTGGTCGGATTTCTGCTCCGTCGTACGGTGCTGGGACTCCACATCTACGCGGTCGGCGGGAATCCGGAAGCGGCGCGCCTGACCGGCATCAACGTTGGCCTGACGCTCGTCGCCGTCTACGCGATCAGTGGATTCCTCTCCGCGCTTGGCGGCATCATGAGCGCCGGGCGCCTCTACAGCGCCAACGGTCAGCTCGGGACGGGCTACGAGTTGGACGCGATCGCGGCGGTGATCCTCGGGGGCACGAGCTTCGCCGGCGGGATCGGCGGCATCCTCGGCACGCTCTACGGTGCCCTCATCATCGCGGTCCTCAACAACGGGCTCACGTTAATGAACGTCTCGTACTTCTGGCAGCTCGTGGTCAAGGGACTCGTCATCGTGATCGCGGTGGCCTCGGATCGCCTCAGGACGAGGCACCTCGCCGGCTGACGCGCAGGGGCCGAGATCTGCCTGGCGACGCCCCGCGTCCGCTCACGATTTCGGGCGGACGCGACAACGGCTGGCTCAGCGCTTGGGGGCGCTGACGCAGTCGGTGAAGCCGTATTCCACGAGCAGCTTCTGCACGTGGGCACGCTTCTCCGCCAGCGAGCGATCGTCCCGGCGCCAGACCACGTGGGCGGCGTGCTCGAACGCGCGCATCCGCACCGCGCGCTGCGCAAGTTGGTCGATGCAGCCGTGGGGGATCCGGATGACACCCTCGTTGTTGGCGTGGATCACGTCACCGGGGTGGATCGTGATACCACCAACTTCCACGGGACGATTGATGGCGCGGAAGCGCAGGGGACCGTGATGGATGCAGGTGCCGCGGCAGTAGGCGGCGAACGGGGTGGAGAGCAGGCCTGGGATGTCGCGGATGCGGCCGTCGCTGACCAGCGCCTCGCAGCCGACGGTACGGAGCACCTTGGCCATGCCGTCACCCATCATGCACTCGTGGTCGGGACGGGATCCCACGGCCTTGACGACCCAGATGATCGGGAGGTTGCTGGCGGACATTTCCTCGAGCTGCCGCCAGTAAAGCTCCGCGTCGGCGGTGCCGCCGGGCGTGCTGGTGTCGAGTTCGGCGGTGAAGGCGATGCCGACGTTGGGTCCGATCGCGGGCGTGACGGACTGGATGTCGCCGCCGAGGTAGAATTCGTGGGCGGGCGTCGGATCGATCAATCCGATCGTGTTGGCGAGCAGCGCCGTGTCGAAGTCGCGCAGCTCCTGGAGAATGCCGGGGGTGAGGGTCATGGAGAGGGGAGGATCGTTACCGGTGGCGCCAGTTGGGGCGAGCCCGAAGCGGTGGTCAAAAGTGCGGTCCAGACGTCCGCGCTCGCCACCGGGATGCCGGGGCGGCAGCTTGTGGCGATGACCCTGGCGGATCTTGGCTGGGACGACCGGTGGGCGACCGACTTCGCTCCGTATGCGGCCCAAGGGTTGGAGCCCGCGCGGGTGGTCTGCGAACTACGGCGGAAGTTCTACGCGGTGCAACTGGCCGACGGCGAAGTGCTGGCGGAGTGCGCGGCTGGGTTTTTCCATGTCGCTCGCGCTGCCGAGCATTTTCCGGCGGTGGGGGACTGGGTGGCGGTGGCGCGGCGGGAGGAGGGCGGGCGGGTGGACCTGCGGGCGGTGCTGCCGCGGCGGACAAAGTTCTCGCGGCGGGCGGCGGGGAGCGAGGCCATCGAGCAGATCGTCGCGGCCAACGCCGACCGGGTCATGCTCGTCGGCAGCCTCGACCGCGGCGTGAATCCACAACGGCTGCAGCGCTTTCTCGTCGCGGCGCAGGCGAGCGGAGCGGTGCCGGCCGTCGTCCTGAACAAGGCGGACGCGACGGCAAGGCCGGAAGAGGAAGCCGAGGCGGTGCGGGCGCTGCTTCCCGGGGTGGACGTCTTCGTCACCAGCGCGCGAACCCGCCGGGGATTGAAGGCCCTGCTCGCCGCACTGGGTTCGGGTCTGCCGCGGACCGTGGCCTTCATCGGATCGTCGGGCGTGGGCAAGTCCAGCCTGATCAACGCCCTCGTGCGCGAGCACGCGCTGCCGACCGCGGAGGTCCGGGACAAGGATGGTAAGGGGCGGCATACCACGACCCGTCGTGAGGTGGTCGCCGGTCCGGGCGGGCTCCTCTTCATCGATACGCCGGGAATGCGGGAATTGCAGTTGTGGGAGTTTGACGAGGGGATGGAGCAGGCCTTCGCGGACATCCTCGGGCTGGCAACGCGGTGCCGGTTCGGCCGGTGCGCCCACGAGACCGAGGCCGGGTGCGCGGTCCGGGAGGCGCTCGCGACCGGCGCACTCGCGCCGGAGCGCTGGGCAAGCTACCGCAAGCTCCGGGCCGAGCAGGCCGCCGCGAAGCCGCGGGAGCGCAAGCCGGGAGCGTTGGCCAGCAAGCCCGGCTGGCGTCGCGCACTCGGCGACGCGGGCGGCACCGGTCGGGGTCGGATCCGGCCCGATCGGGACTAGGCGTTGGAGGGACGTCCCGGCGACCGGGTCAGTCGGCCACGCCGCCTGCGCGGACGCTCAGACCTCCTCCAGCGGGCTGGAGGCGTCGCCGAACTTGGGCAGGCGCAGGTTCATCTTGTCCATCATCGAGAGGTAAAGACGGCACATCTGCCGCTCGGGCTTGCCGGAGTAATCGAGGATGCGGCCTCCCTCGATCCGTCCGCCTCCGCCTCCCAGCAGCACGGCCGGGAGTTGGCGCGCGTCGTGGCTGCCGGTGAGCATGCTGGAGCAGAAGAGGATCATGGAATTGTCCAGCAGCGTGCGCGGTCCCTCCTGAATCGCATCCAGCTTCCGCGCGATGTAGGCGACCTGCTCGGTGAAGAACTGGTTCACCTTCAGCCAATCGGGAGTATCCGAGTGGGAGAGGAGATGGTGGATCATGTAGTCCACCCCGAGGTTCGGGAAGCGCAGGGCGGAGTGGTCGTTGTTCAGCTTGAGAGTCGAGATCCGGGTGGCATCGGTCTGGAAACCCAGCACCAGGATATCGGCCATCAGGCGCATGTGTTCCGCGATGTCCTGCGGAATGCCGTCGGCGGGACGCGGCATGTTGGGTTTCTGGAGCGTCGGGCGCCAGCCCTGGAGTTCGCCCTTGCGCCCCGCGCCCTCAATGCGCTGCTCCACGTCCCGCACCGAGTGCAGGTACTCGTCGAGCTTGTGCTGGTCCGACCGGCTGATGCGTCGACGCAGGCTGGACGCATCATCCAGAACGGCGTCGAGCACGCTCTTGTCCCCCTGCTGCACCTCGTCCTTGAACAGCCGGTCGAAGGCCAGCGCGGGGTAGATCTCGAGCGGCGTCGGGGTGGTCGGCGAGCTCCACGAGATGTGCGAGCTGTAGAGCATCGAGTAGTTCTTGTGGACCGACGGGTTGGACTTTTCGCACCCGAGAACAAGGCTGGGGACCTTGGTCGAATTGCCGTACCGCTGGGCCATGACCTGGTCGACGCTCGTGCCCGAACGGATCTCTCCGCCGGACGCGAGCGGCGCGCCCGACAGCAGGTTACCGGTCTGCGAGCTGTGGATGTTGCCCTTGAGCGCCTGCTCGTTGTAGAGGCCGCGTATGAAGAGCATCTTCCGTCGGTGCTCCGCGAGGGGCGTCAGCACCTGGCCCAGTTCCATGGTGGCCCCTGCGCCCTTCGCCCACCACTCGCGGCTGTGGAAGCCGTTGCCCGCAAAGAGCACGGCTAGCCTCACCGGCGCCTCGCTCGCCGGTTCCGAGCCGCGCACTTCATCGCCCCAGACATTGAGGGATTCGAACCACGGCAGGGCCATCGTGACTCCGACTCCACGGAGGAAGGTGCGGCGGGAGAAGCGATACGTGCTCATGATGCGTAGGGGGTTGAGGGAGGAAGAGAATCACGGCTCGAAGCTGGTTTCCTGGCCGCGGATCTCGCGGAATTGGCGGCTCAGCACGATGGCTTCGATGGCGACGCTGATCCGGAAGTCGTTCTGTTTCATCCGGGTCGCCATTTCCGCGAGCAGGGCTTCGTCGGACAAGGCGACGGAACGTCCGAGCGCGTAGCCCAGGAGCTTCCGGTTGAACTGGCGGAGGAAGGCGTCCCGGCGCTCACCCAGCAGGTAGTCACGCAGCCCCGCCATCCCCTCGAGTTCGACCCCGTCCTTCGTCCGCGTGCGGACATCGATCGGACGTCCCCCGAGATCGTGGTCCCGTCGGCGTCCGATCGCATCGAACTCTTCAAGCGCGAAGCCGAGGGGATCGATCCGGGCGTGACAGCTGGCGCAGCGGGGGTCGGAGCTGTGGCGGGCGGTCAGCTCGCGCACCGTCAGCAACTCGTTCGCCTCGTCGGGGGGAAGCTGCGGCACGTCCGGCGGCGGCCGGGGCAGCTTTTCCCCCAGAAGGACTTCGGACACCCAGTTCCCGCGCAGGATGGGACTGGTGCGCGACGCGCCGGAGTGCTTCGCCAGCGTCGTCGCCATCCCCAGGATGCCCCCGCGACCGTGTTCCCGGAGACCGTCCACGCGGCGATGCTCCTCGCCGGTGACGCCGGGCACGCCGTAGTGGGCAGCCAGCGCCTCGTTGAGGAAGCTGTGGTCCGAGTCGAGGATGGAGAGCACCGAGCGGTCGGACTGGAAGAGATCGGTGAAGAAGTGGATGGACTCCTCGTACATCGCCTTGCGCAGGCCGACGAAGGACGGGAAGTGCCGCTCGCTCTTTTCGTCCAAGGTGTCGAAGTCGCGGATATGCAGCCACTGGCAGGCAAATTCGGTCGCCAGGCGCCGGACCTTCTCATCGGACAGCATGCGCCTCACTTGGGTGATGAGCGTCCCGTCCTGGCGCAGGTGGCCGGCGGCGGCCGCCTCCCGGAGTGGCGCGTCCGGGAGGGAGGACCACAGGAAGTAGCTCAGCCGGGTCGCCAGTTCCCAGTCATTGATCGGGGTCGTCTCCGAGACGTGGCTTGGCACCTCCAGACGGTAAAGGAAGTGGGGGGAAACGAAGATCCGCGCCAGCACGAGGCGGATGGCTTCTTCGTGGGCGAGGTTCTGCGTGCGCAGCTGGTGGTAGAGGGAGACCAATTCCGCACGTTCGTCCGCCACGAGGGGGCGTCGGTAGGCCCGTTCCGCGATGTCGAGCGTGGCGGCGACGTGCGCGGGTTCGCTTTCCCGCAGCTGTCGGCGAAACGCCGCCGCGCGATCGGCGATCGGCTGTCGCGCCGGCTCAAACGCGCTCGGGTCGCCATCCTGCGTGGCGTATTGCCACAGTTGTTCGAAGACGTCCACGAGATCCAACGCGTCCCGGCTGACGAACCGGAGTTGATCCCAGAGTCGGTCGAGCTTCGCCCGCTGCGCGTCGTCGAGCATCAGCCGGCGCAGGGGCTCGTCCTCGCGATGGAACAGCGTCAGCGTCACGACCTCGTCGTACGGCACGATGGCGGAATAGCACGACGCCGCCGGGAACAGCTGCCGGAAGTCGTCGAAACCCGAGGCGAATCGGGCGTGGGCCTGACTCCCCTCGCGAACGAGGACCGGAGAGGAATGGGTGAACTGGCGGGTGTTGTCCGTCCATGCCCCGGAACGCCCGCCGTCCGTGACCCGGATCGGCAGCATCCCGGACGCGGAGGCAGGGCGCTCCGTGACCACCTGCAGTTGGACGCTCCCCTCCCGACCGCGCTTGGGGTCCAGCTGGCCCACCACCACGAGCTCGCTGCCCTCCGCCAGCGCGGCCGGCAGACGGATCTCGATGGCGTGCGGGGCGCTCACGGCGAGGCTGGCCGAATCGACCGGGGCGCCGCCGGGGACGGGTTGTCCGAAACGGGCGGGATCCAGTCCCCAGCGTTCCCCGGCGGTGCCCGCGTCAGCCAAATTCCGCCGCAGGGCGGCGTCCGAGGGAAGGAGGGGGCCGCCAAAGGCTTCCAGCATCCGGCGCAGTCGCGCATCCGCGGTGTTGCGGTCCGCGGGCAGGGGACCGGTCAGCAGGGTCTGGACGGCCTGCGCCACCTTCCGCTTCTCCTCCGGGGAGGGGGCGGTCTGCCACTGCGCGAGGAGTGATCCGGCGGGAAGCACGCGTTCGGCAGGGGGCAGGGGCACGTCGGCCTCGGCATAGAAGTGCCACACGTCGGCATTCCCGAAGCGGTCAGCACGGGGATTGGCCGCTCCCAGATCGTCGCAGACATCCGCGATCAGGTTCCACGTCCGTCGTTCCGGTCCGCTGCCCGTGAGCACCAAATCGAGGGAGGTGAGATCGCAGCCTTGGTCGCCGTTGGAGCTGATCAGGATAGACACGAGGTCGCCCGGCTGGACGGCGACGGATTCGATGGGTCCCACCTTCGCCTGGCCGCCGCTCACCTTGCCCGAGGCAAGCACCTGCCGCGTAAGTCCCCGCCGAAGCTCCAGCGACCAGCGCACGCCATTCCCGCACCCATGATACGCGTCGATCACCCCGCCCTCGATCTTGAGGACGTCCCGTCCCGGGCTCCGCCAACCGACGCCCGCCTGCCGCTTCACCGAAGGCAGGACGGCGACGCTGCGGGGCGTGAGGGTTCCGGGAATCCGCACGGTCTGATCGGAGGGGTTGGCAAGGATGTAGGGGCCTTCGGACGAGCCCCATCCGTTGACGAAGTCATGATTGCCGTGGCGACGCATCGGGGCGGTCAGGAGGTCCGCCGGATCCAACTTCGGCCCGGTGGACGTACCGAGGTAATCGGACCACCGTTGCACCGCCTCCGGGTTCACCCCGTGGGCGGCGGCCAGTGCCGCGAGGCTCCGTGTCGGACCCGGCGACTCGGCTTCTTGAAGCGCATCGAGGACGCCCGCGACCTGCGAGAAGACCAAGTCGCGGTGGCGGTCAAGGTCGTGCGCGACGACCCGGACGTCCCGGAGAAGCAGATCCGGTCGCCCCGGTGCCACCAACCGCGGTTGCGACCAGACGACGGCATCGCCCTCCGGTCCGTCGCCGGCGTCGGTGGCGACGAGGAAGACGCTCAATTCGCCGCTCTCGCCGACTGGCGGCAGTTCGCGACGGATTTCCTGCGTCGTGACCAACGGGGAAACGGCCTCCATCCACGTCCTCGGCCCGTCACGCTTTCCGATATGGCCGACGCTGTTGAACCTCCACAGCACTTCCTGCCACGCCCCGATCTCCGCCGTCAGCGCGGCGGC
>CAZEJZ010000090.1:0-9161 GCA_964512415.1 uncultured Opitutaceae bacterium | reverse complement strand
CCTCGCCGGGACTCGCCGGCGCATCGGGAATGCCCACGCCGGCGGAGCAGGCGAGTCCGAGGATCCGCGCTGCCAATACCGGGTCGATCTGGACGCAGGCCGCGATCTCATCCAAGCGGACCTGCGGCTCGCGCATCACCGCCGTCAGACGCCGAAACACGCGTGGTGTCGGTGAAAGGCGGCTGGCAATGGCGGACAGCTGCGAGTCCAAGGAAAGGCCTGCGGACATGTCGTAAGGTTAGTGACGCGGGGCCCCATCGTCACGTCCGGCACCCGATTGCAGCGGCTTTTACCGGGCTTTGACGCCTACCGCTCAGCCAGCGTTTTGAGCGGCGCCGGCGGCGTTCCGCTCCTTGACGAGTTCCCGGCGCAGCCAGTCGAGGGCGGCATTGACCGCCCGGACCTTCACGGTTGGGCGCGGGCCGGGATAGGAGAGGCGGCGCGACCACACCCCGCGGTGCGAGTAGAGGGCGAGGTAGATGGTGCCGACCGGGTTGGCCTCGGTGCCGCCGGTGGGTCCGGCAAATCCGGTCAGGGCGATGGCGTAATCAGCCCCCAGCCGCTCCGCGGCCCCGGTCGCCATGGCCACTGCGGCCTCGGCCGACACGGCGCCGTGCTGGGAGAGCAGGTCCTCGGGGACGTCCAGCAGCTGCATCTTCGATTCGTTGGAGTAGCACACGCACCCGCCCGCAAAAAACTTGGAGGCCCCGCAGATGTTGGTGAACGCATTCGCCAGCAGTCCCCCGGTGGCGGTCTCAGCGACCGCGAGCGTGTGTTCGCTCGCGCGCAGCAGGTCGGCGCAGACCTGTGCGAGGGAGTCGTGACCGAAGCACAGGAAGTCCTCGCCCAAGAGGCCCGCGCACTCGGCGGCGAGCGCCTGCAGTGCGGCGTCGTCGAGCTCGCCGCCCGGGGAGCTCAGCCGGCAGTCCACCTGTCCCTGATGGGCGCAGAAGGCGACGCTGAGGGCGGCGCCGAAGCGATCGAAGAGAGGCTGGAGTTTCGTCTCCAGCGCGCTCTCGCCGATCCCGGCGGTGCGCAACTGCACGTAGGCCTCGCGGGGCCGGATCAGCCCCAGTGCGGCGAGGCGCGGCAGGACCTGTTCCCGGAACATCGGTTGCAGCTCGTTGGGCGGTCCGGGCAGCATGCACAGCACGCGCCCATCCTGCTCCACCCAGAGACCGGGTGCCGTGCCGTTCGCGTTCGCGAGGACCTCGCCGCGCGAGAACCGGTACGCCTGCTTGCGGTTGTTCGGCGTCATGCGCCGCCCCATGCGCGCGAAGCGCTCGATGATCGTCCGCTCGATGTCCGCATCGAAGACCAATTCCTGCCCCAGCACCTCCGCGATCGCCTCGCGCGTGCGGTCGTCGCAGGTCGGCCCGAGCCCGCCCGTCGTGATGATCACCTCGGCCCGCGCCCAGCTCTCGCGGAACTGGGCCCGGATCGCCTCGGCTTCGTCGGTGATCGTGACGTTCCGATCGAGCATCACCCCGCGTCGGCCGAGCTCCGCGCCGATGAACGTCAGGTGACCGTTGGCGGTCAACCCGAGGAGCAGTTCGTCGCCGAGGGTGAGCAGTTCGAAGCGTCGGGCCGGCGGGGTGGGCGGCGGAGGAGTCGGGGGAGTTGAAACCATACTTGCGGTTGCGAAGATTAGGTTAAACTCGGAAAAATGCCAGCCACCGCACCGGATCAGCCCGCCGAGCCGTCCTCGCTCAAGGAAAAGGTCCGGCGGCTGCCCGACAAACCCGGGGTCTACCTGATGAAGGATCGGCTGGGGCGCATCATCTACGTGGGCAAGGCGAAGAGCCTCCGGCGGCGGGTGTCCTCGTATTTCACCCCCTCCCGGGCCCTCACCTGGCATCCGAAGATCCGCGCGCTGATCGACCTGATCGAGGACCTCGAGGTCATCGAGGTGCGCTCCGAGCCCGAGGCCCTCCTGCTGGAGGGACGCCTGATCAAGCAGTGGCGGCCCCGCTACAACACCGATTTCACGGACGACAAGCGCTTCCTGCTGGTGCGGGTGGACCCGACCGAGGAGCTGCCGCGCTTTCGATTGACGCGGGTCAAGGTCGACGAACGTTCGCGCTACTTCGGCCCGTTCGCGCATTCGGGTCTGCTCCGCAAGACGCTCGCGCAGATGCGGCGCCAGTTCGGCATCCTGCTTGGCGACGCGCACCCGCAGCGCCTGCCGGACGGGGCGTGGCGGCTCTACGACGACGTGCGGCAGGAGCTGTACGGTTTCGAGAACGTGACCACGGCCGCGGACTACCGCCGGCGGGTGGACGAGGCGTGTGCGTTCCTGGAGGGAAAGTCGCGCGAGTGGCTGGAGACGCTGCGTGATGAGATGAAGGCGGCGGCGGCGGAGAAGGCCTTCGAGCGCGCGGCCGAGGTGCGGGACCTCGTGCTGGCGTTGGAGAAGACGCTCGCGAAGACGCGCAAGTACGAGCGCAACCATCCGATGCCGGCGGCGGGGGAGACGGCGCTGGAGGAGCTGGGCCGCGTGCTCGGGCTGGCCGGTCCGCCTCGGACGATGGAGTGCTTCGACATCTCGCACATCTCGGGGACATTCGTCGTCGCGTCCATGGTGCGCTTCCGTGAGGGCCGGCCGGAGAAGGCGCAGTACCGCCGTTTCCAGATCCGAAGCTTCGTGGGCAACGACGACTTCCGGGCGATGGAGGAGGTGGTCGGGCGCCGCTACGCGCGGATGCGCGAGGACGGACAGGCGCTGCCGGAGCTCATCGTGATCGACGGCGGCCGCGGGCAGATCGGCGCGGCGCTCAAGGCCTTCGTGGCGCTCGACGCGACGCCGCCGCCCCTCATCGGCCTCGCGAAGAAGCACGAGACGATCATCTTTCCCGACGCCCGGGCGCCGCTCAACCTCCCGCTGAATTCGCCCGCGCTCAACCTGCTGCAGCGCCTGCGCGACGAGGCGCACCGCTTCGCCAACACCTACAATGCGGACCTGCGGTCGCGGAAGCTGCGCGAGAGCATCCTCGATGACTTTGCCGGCCTCGGCGCGGTGCGCCGGGCGGCGTTGCTCGAGCGCTTTGGCAGCATCGACCGCCTCAAGGCCGCCTCCGCGGCGGAGATCCGCGACGTCGAGGGCTTCGGTCCCAAGCTCGCCGTCGAGCTCTTCGAATTCCTTCGCCGCGCCGCGCCGCCGGCGGCGGCGGTCACACCGGACGCGTCCGGAGACGAATGAACCAGTCCACCACGCGCGCCGGGAAGAGCCAGCGCGCGAACAGGAATAGCCGGGCGTTGGCGCGCGCGGTGTAGTGCAGGCACGGCCACCGCGCGCTCAGGGCGCGTTCGACGCAGCGCGCGATGACGTCCGGCCCCGCCGCCAGGCGGCGCAGCTCCGCGAACCCGTCGCGCAGGCGACTCATGTAGGGCGTGTAAGGACCGAGGTCCGCCAGCGTGTCTTCTGAAGCCGCGGTCGCAGCCTCGACGAAGTCGGTGGCGATGAAGCCCGGGCGGATCACCACCACTTGCACGCCGAAGGGCTTGAGCTCGCCGCGCAGGCCGTCGGACAGCGCCTCCAGCGCATGCTTCGTGGAATCGTACACGGCGGTCAGCGGCCGGGCGATGCGGCCGGCGACGGACGTGATGTTGACGATGCGGCCGCTGCCCTGCTCGCGGAGCACCGGGGCGACGAGCTGGCAGAGGGCGACGACGGCGAAGACGTTCACTTCGTAGTTGTGGCGGATCGACGCGAGCGGAACGCGCTCGAGGGGCCCGCGCTGGCCGTAGCCGGCGTTGTTGATGAGGGCGTCGATTCGACCGAAGCGGGCGAGCGTGCCGGCGATCAGGGCTTCGCGTTGCTCGGCGACGGTGAGATCGGCGGGGAAGAAAACGACCCGGGAGCCGGTCGGATCGAGTTCGGTGGCGAGCGCCTTGAGCCGGTCGGCCCGGCGCGCGGTGAGGATCAGACGGGCTCCGGTGCGGGCAAGCCGGCGGGCGGTCGCTTCGCCGATCCCGGCGGACGCACCGGTGATGAGGACTACCTGTTCGGACAGCGGCGGCATGGGCGCAGTGAGCCACCACGGGGCGGGGGCGGCGAGCGGAATTGCGCGTGGCCGGGACCGCTGCGGAAGGCGGGAAAGAGATTGAGCGAGGCGGCGGATCGTGCCACTCCCGAACGCATGCGCTTACCCCTGCTGTTGGTGTTGCTCGCGTGTGGCGGCTGGTTGCGGGCCGACGTTTCCCTGGCCTCGCTCTTTCAGGATCATGTCGTCCTTCAGCGCGGCAAGCCCGTGCCGGTCTGGGGCTGGGCGGAGGCCGGCGAGCCGGTGACGGTGACGTTCGCCGGTCAGGAGGTGAAGACGGTGGCCGATGCGTCGGGCCGCTGGCGGGTGGAACTCGCCCCGTTGGTCGCCAGCGCGGAGCCGGCGGAGCTCGTCGCCGTCGGCCGCAACCGCGTCGTCGTGCGCGATGTCCTCGTCGGCGAGGTGTGGCTTTGCTCGGGACAGTCCAACATGGCGTGGACCGTCGGGGCCGCGGATCGCGCTGCGGAGGAAGTGGCGGCGGCGCGCTTCCCCCTCATCCGGCACTACAAGGTGCCGCAGCGTGTGGCGGATGCGCCCGAGGAACGGATCAAGGGCGAGTGGCAGGTGGCCTCACCGGAGACGGCGGGACGCTTCACGGCGGTGGGCTACTTCTTTGCGCGGGAGCTGCACCGCAAGCTCGGCGTGCCGATCGGCTTGGTCAACAGCTCGTACGGCGGCACGCCGGTGGAGGCGTGGATGAGCGCGGCGTCGCTGGCGTCCGATCCCGCCTTCGCGGTGGTTGGCCAGCGCTGGGCCGACGCGTTGGCCAAGCACCCCGAGCGCGCCGCGGCGCACAAGGAGGCGACCGCCCGGTGGACGGCGGAGCGGGACGCGGCCAAGGCGGCCGGCAAGGCCTTCGATCGCCGCGCCCCCCGGCCGCCGCAGGGCCCCGGCCATCCCGACACCCCGTCCGGCCTCTACCACGCGATGATTCACCCGCTGCTGCCCTTCGCGCTGCGCGGAGCCATCTGGTACCAGGGCGAGTCCAACGCCGGTCGCGCCTCCGAGTACCGTGCGCTCTTCTCGACGATGATCACGCAGTGGCGGCAGGCGTTCGGCCAAGGCGACTTCCCCTTCTACTGGGTGCAGCTGGCCAACTTCAAAACGGACAAGCCCGACAGCGGCGCGTGGCCCCTGCGCCGCGAGGCGCAGACCCAGACCCTCGCGCTGCCCGAGACGGGGCAGGCGGTCGCGATCGACATCGGAAACCCCGACGACATCCATCCCCTCAACAAGCAGGAGGTGGGTCGTCGCCTCGCCCTCCTCGCGATGAATCGGACGTACGGTCAGACGGCGGATGACTCTGGACCCGTCTTCGTCCGCGCGGTCCCGGAGAAGGGTCGCTTGCGCATCGGATTCGCCCATGCGGTCACGGGCTTGATCGCGCGGGACCAGCCGCTCCAGTCCTTCGAGGTGGCCGGGGCCGATGGCGTGTACCGGCCCGCGACGGCGGAGATCGAGGGCGACACCGTGGTCGTGAGCGCGGCGGACGTGCCGTCGCCGGTGGCGGTGCGCTACGCGTGGAGCAACTCGCCCGAGGCGAATCTCTTCAATGGCGCCGGACTTCCGGCGGTTCCCTTCCGCAGCGACGCGCGCTGAGCGGACCGGGGGGGCCGTCAGAGGCCGACGAGCGAGCCGTTGCGCTTGATCCAGCGCTCGGCCTCGCGCCATCCCGGGCAGACTTCCTCCACGCGGGCCCAGAAGCGATCCGAGTGGTTCATCTCGCGCAGGTGCATCAACTCGTGGTGGATGATGTAATCGCGCACGAACTCCGGAGTCTGGATGAGCCGCCAGTTGAGGGAAATGACGCCCCCGGCCGAGCAGGATCCCCAGCGCGAGCGCTGGTTGCGGACGGAGACCTGCCGGACGGCGACGCCGGTGACGGCGGCGAGTTCCCAGGTGCGGGCGGGCAGTTCGATCTTCGCGCGACGGAGGAAGTGTGCCTCGAGGGTGGGGCGGACGTCGCGGTCCAGGCGGGACACGCGGAAGACATCGGCGGCGAGGCAGACCGCGGGACGTTCACCCGCGAGGGCGATGCGGATCTCGGTCAGCTCGCCGCGCCAGAGGACATGGGTGCCCGGCACCCAGACTTCGGCGGTCTTGGGTCGGCGCTGCTGACGTTCGCGGGCGCGCTCCAGCCAGTCGCGCTGAGACTCGAGAAAGCGGCGCGCCTCGCGCTCGCTCCCCCGCGCCGGGATCGTCAGCACCGCCACGCCGTCTCGCCGCAGCGTGAGGCGATAATTTTCCGCGCGGGCGCTTCGGACCAGCACGCAGTCCGCGCCGGCGTCTTCCGCGCTCGGCGTGGGTGACGGTGCCGTGGTCGGCACGCTCCGCGCCGGTGGGACGGCCGGCTCCGGAGGTGCGACTTCGAACAGACCGAAGAGATCCTGCTGCTGGGCGCGCATGCCGAGGCGAAGCTACAGGGACACGCACTCCCATGCCTGGATCCGTCCCGGCTCAAGCGTGAGCCAGGCGAAGCTCTTGATCCCGGCGCGGGGGAACGAAATGCAGCCCGGGTTCAGCCAACGCACGCCCTGCTCGTCCACCTCGTCGCGCGGGACGTGCGTGTGTCCGTGCAGCAGCACGTGGGCCCCCTTCGGCACGGAGCGCGGGGGAATATGGACCAGATGGAAGACGACGCCCTTGCGCTCAAGGGTGCGCTCAAGCGGCCAGCGCAGGTCGGAGTCGTTGTTGCCGCGAATGACGATGAGCGGGGGCCCGAGCGCCGCGAATTCCTCCAGCACCTCCGGTTGGCAGACGTCGCCGAGATGCCAGATCTCGTCGGCGCCGCGGAGCCGTCCGAGCAGGTCCGGCGGGTAGCGGTCGTGGGTATCGGAGACCACGGCGATGCGCATGTCCCACCCTTGCGACCGCCGTGGGCGGAGGCGACTCAAAATCAGCGATGACCCGCCGGCCGAAGAGCCTTGCGGCTGGCGGTGGTGGGAGTGTGATCGGAGGCATGCGGGATCCCGGTTTGGAGCGGCCTGTATTGGTGACCGGAGGCACTGGCTTTCTGGGCCGGCGCCTCGTGGAACGCCTGCTGGCGCAGGGGCGGCGGGTGGCGGTGTTGAGCCGGACGCGGCCGACTGACTTGGAGGCGCGGGGCGTGCGCTGGATCGGGGCGGCCATCGAGGATGCCATCGCCGTGCAGGCCGCGTGTGCGGGGTGCGACACCGTCTTTCACGTGGCGGCCCGGGTCGGCGTCTGGGGACCGCAGGACGAGTTCTTCCGCGCCAATGTCCTTGGCACCCGCGCCGTGATCGCCGGCTGTCGCGCCGCCGGCGTGCCCCGGCTCGTCTACACGAGCAGCCCCAGCGTGGTCTACAACGGGCGCGCCCTCTCCGGCGTCGACGAGTCCGCCCCCCTGACCACGGCTTGCCCCAGTGCCTACCCGCTGACGAAGGCCCAGGCGGAGCGGGAGGTGCTGGCGGCGAACGGCGCGGACTTGCGGACCGTCGCGCTGCGGCCGCACTTGATTTGGGGCCCGGGCGACCCGCACCTCGTGCCGCGGCTGCTGGCGCGCGCGCGGGCCGGCCGGCTCTGGATCGTGGGTGACGGCACCAATCGCGTGGACCTGGTTCACGTGGAGAACGCCGTCGACGCCCACCTCGCGGCCGAACGGGCGTTGCGGGACCCCGAATCGTCGGCGGCCGGGCGGGCGTACTTCATCACCAACGGCGAGCCCGTGGTGTTGTGGGACTGGATCAACGCCTTGCTGTCGGCTCTCGGCGAAACGCCGGTGCGTCGGCGGATTTCCCACCCGCTCGCCCGTCGGGCCGGAGCGGTGGCGGAATGGGTGTGGCGCGGGCTCGGACTCTCGGGCGAACCGCCGATGACGCGTTTCGTGGCCGATGAGTTGGCCAAGGACCACTGGTTCTCGATCGCCGCAGCGCGGCGCGACCTTGGCTACGCTCCCCGCGTCACGATGGCGGAGGGGACGGCGCAGTTGGTCGCGGCTTTGCGTGGTGCGGCGGTGGCGACCGGCCGCGCGCGCGAGTCCTGATCAGCTCGCGGCGGGACCGGCCGCGCCGGCCTTGGCGTCGGCGCGCTTGACCTGCTCATCGACGATCACGGCGGTGACCGCATCGCAACCGACGTTCGTCATGGTCCGGAGCATATCGAGGAAACGATCTGCGCCGAGCACGATGCCGATGCCGGCGGGCGGGATGCCGAACGTGGCGAGAAGGCCGGCGATCAGCGGCAGGGATCCGCCCGGGATGCCGGCGACGGCGACGGCGCTGAGCACGCTGAGCAGCAGGAGGGTGATCTGCTGGCTGAAGGACAGATCGATGCCGAAGACCTGAGCGACGAAGAGCACGACGCAGCCCTCGTACAGGGCGGTGCCGCTCATGTTCATCGTGGTCCCCAACGGCAGCACGAACCCGGCGGTGGAGGAGGAGACCCCCAGCCGCTCCTTGGCGACCGCGAGCGCGGTGGGCAGGGACGCGTTGCTTGAGCTTGTGGAGAAGGCGGTCACCAGCAGCGCCTTGATCTCGCGGAAGAAGGCGAGCGGCGACCAGCGCGTCCACAGCTTCAGGAAGAGGCTCATCGAGCCAAACAAGTGGAACAGCAGCACGCTCGCGCAGCCGACGACGAAGACCCCGAGGGCGATGATGATGTCGACGCCGATCTTGATGATGACGCTGTAGATCATCGCCGGCACGGCGTACGGGGCGAGCCGCAGGGCGAAGTGGACGATCCCGGTCATCAGCTCCGTCACGAGGTCGAGCCCGCGTTGCAGCTTGCCGCGGTTCTCCTCCGAGAGCTGCGTGCCGGCGGCGCCGACGAGCAGGGCGAAGAGGATGAGCGGCAGCACGTCGCCGATGAGGTTGCGCTGCTGGCCGACGACGGCGCCGAAAAGATTTTTCGGCATGAACATCTCGACCACCGAGGAGAGGCTCATCTCGGGCTGGCTGGCGCTGGTGGCGACGTGCTTCTGGGCGGCGCCCCCGAATTCCTCGAGCAACCGCGCTTTCGCGGCGGGATCGAGGTGATTGCCGGGCTGCAGGAAATTCATCATGAGCAACCCGAGCGCGACGCCGAGGGCCATGTTGAGAAAGAACAGCGTGAACGTCCGTCCCGCGCGCGGCCCGAGGCGGTCGAGGCGGCCCAGCTGTA
>CAZEJZ010000089.1:0-9162 GCA_964512415.1 uncultured Opitutaceae bacterium | reverse complement strand
TCTTAACCACGCCGCCAGCGTTCATTCTGAGCCAGGATCAAACTCTCCGAAAAGAGTTAGAACCTAGTGATTCTGAACTACTGGTAGATTTGGCCGAAGCCAAACTACCTTATTTAAGTTTTTTGATTGGGGGTCCCAATCAATCGCACAGAGTAAATTTCAAAGAGCCTTTCCCTTGGGGAAAGAGGTCCAAGAGGACAGAGCGCCGAATCGTCGTCAATCACTTTTTCGAAGAAACTCTTCGAGTCGCGACTTTCTTGTCCGGCGGACTGATCTTCAAGGAACCCCGTCGGCTTCGGCTTTTGAGGGCCGCCGCGAACGGGAGTGCGGACAATGGAAACCGACGCTTTGCCTTCAAGCGTTTTCTCCAAGAATCTTTCGCGAACTTAACTAAGCGCTGTTTATCATAGGTTTATGTAACGCGTTTTTTCGCGAGACTCACAATTTGCCGGTCCCGAAACCGCACCCTGATCCTCTCCTCCATGCACCCTCGTTCCGCTTGTCGATGATGGTGCGCGAGTTTCGTTGGGGAGCGCATCCGCTGCGCTCGGCCTCTCCAGTTCGCCCCGAGGGGTTCGGGCATGGAAGCGCAGCGTTTCACCGCTCGCGCCCGCCCCGGAAAAGCAATCGCCCACGGCCGTCTCCGGTCCGTGGGCGATGGTCTGCGCCGCTCAGCGGCGGGCACGATCACTTCCAGTTCAGCACGAGGCGGGTGAAGTAGCTTGTATCCAGCTTTTCCACACCTTTGCCGGGCTCGCTGTTGAAGTCGTTCGCCACGCCGAGGCGCAGCTTCCACTGGGGGTTGGCCAGGGGGAGTTCATAGTACGTCTCGTGCACGAGGCGGAAGACGCCGAGGTCCTCGAAGGTCGGGACCAGCGACACGCGGTTCACGAGGAGCGAGTTGCTCATCTCGAGGCGATGATTCAGGCCGAGGTCCAAGCCCGCGCCGTTCACGTCCTGCGTCTTCGGATTCGCGTACCCTTCGTAGCGGTACGAAAAACCCGCGCGACCCGTCAGCGTCTGCTTGGCCGTCTTGATGAAGTCGAAGCCCGCACCCACCGCAGCCACGTTGTAGAGCTCAATGTCCTTGATGCGATCAAAGCCACCCTCATCACGGACGTACCACGACTTCCGACCCGAGAAGTTGTTCTGGTAGTCGATGCCGGCCTTGAACTGATCCGCCGATTTCTGCCCGTCACTGATTTGCCGATCGTACGCGGAGTAGAACTGGAGGTTGTCTTGCGCCCCGGCCAGGGTGGCCCGGAAGCTCGCCGCCGCGCCCGACTGTTCCTTGTTGCCCGTCTTGCCCGTAAGGTCAGCCGCCGCTTCGTAGGTCCAGCTCCGCTCCAACGCAACGATCGCCGGATCCTTCCCTCCGGGCGCCCAGGTGGCGGCGATCTTCTCCACGCTGGTCGTCAGCGAGCCATCCGCTCCCTTGATCTGAACCTCACCGGCCTTCGTCGGAGCCAGCGTGCCCTGCAGCACCGTGCCCGCCGCCAATCGGAAGTTCAGCGGCGCCTCAGTCGTAAGCGTCACCACTTCCGACTGCTTGATGGTGAGCGTGCCGGCGTAGTCCGTCTCCAGCGTCACGGCCGCACCATCGATGCGCACCACTTTGCCAACCAGCTTGGCTCCGGAGCGCGTCTCAATCACGTCCGCGTCCACTCGCAGGGCCAACACGCACACCGCCACCATCAGGGCGGCGCATTTCGCGATCTTCATCGTCGCTCGCAGGGAAGGGTTTAGCATAGGGAGTGACGCATAATCCACCGTGCGGATACGGGTCAACCACAGGTCGCGCGCGAGGGCACTTTTCACCCCGACGACACCTCCCGAATTCCCACGGAGTCCGGCTTCGCGCCGCGCCCCGCGTGGCGCCCGCCCGCCGCTGCCGGTTTGAGGGTTGCCGCATCCGGCCCGGATGCCTTGCCTTCCTCCCGCCGACGCTCCGCCGGCTCCTCTTCCCGCTCATGCGCCCAGCCATCCACCACTCGCCCCTCATCGTCGCCGACCGCTGGGAGGACTACGCCCTCCTCGACGCCGGTGCCGGGATGAAGAAGGAGAAGTGGGGCCCCTACACCCTCGTACGGCCCGATCCCCAGGTGATCTGGCCCCAGCAGGGCCAACCGCGCGGTGCCCGCTGGGACGGCTGGGACGGACTTTACCATCGCAGCGAGCAGGGCGGCGGGCGCTGGGAGTACAAGCGGACCCTGCCCGACGACTGGAAAATCCGCTACGGTCCGCTCGGGCTGACGTTCCGGATCCACCCGACCTCCTTCAAACACACCGGACTATTCCCGGAACAGGCCGCCAACTGGGACTGGTTCTCCACCAAAATCCGCGCCGCCGTCACCGCCGGGCGGACGCCGTCCGTGCTCAATCTCTTCGGCTACACCGGCGCCGCCACCGTCGCCGCCGCCAAGGCCGGGGCCAGCGTCTGCCACGTCGACGCCTCCGAGGGCATGGTCAAATGGTGCCGCGAGAACGCCGTCCTGAGTGGCCTCAGCGACGCCCCAATCCGCACCATCGTCGACGACTGCCTCAAGTTCGTCCGCCGCGAGCAGAAGCGGGGACGCTTCTACGACGCCATCATCATGGATCCACCGACCTACGGCCGCGGCTCGGGCGGCGAAATGTGGCGGCTCGAGGACAGCCTCTGGGAACTCCTCCTGGAGTGCCGCGCCCTCCTCACGCCTTCCCCTCTCTTCTTCCTGATCAACGCCTACACCGCCCGCCTCTCTCCCACCGTCGTGATCAACCTGCTCGCCGAACTCTTCCACGAGCGCGGCGGCCGCATCACCGGGGGCGAAATAGGCCTCCCGATCCAGCGCGACGGGAAGGTCCTGCCTTGCGGCATCTACGGCCGCTGGGAATCAACCTGAGTCCGACGGAAAACCTGCAAAACCACCCCCGGCCGTAGGCCAAGATAGCTCTGCTCGTAGGTCCCCGTGAGCCGCTCCCGGACACTTGACGCCCACTCGGGCGCGACCAGCAGGAGCCCGGCGTCACACTGCGCCGGCACCTCGTTCCAATAACCCACATCCGCACGTCCACGAAGGTACCACGGCAGGGGCCAGTATTCGGGACTGATCACGCGGATAGGTCCCGGCTGAGTCGCTCCCGCCAGTGCGCGCACCCGCAGGAGATCAGGGGACGTGTGAACATAGGCCAGCGGGTTGCGGGGATCCGCCGGCCGGCGAAAGACCATCATCCTCACTTCCATGAGCTGCCACACCACGACCCCCAACACCGCTGCCATCGTGATGGATCGTACCCCCCAGCCGCGCGCGGTCAGTGCCTCCATACCCAGCGCAGCCCACGCCGCCAGCACCGGAATCCCGTGGATCAGGATCCACGGCGTCTTGTAGGGGGTCAGCGAGACCACCAAGAACCACGCCACGCCGTAAACCGCCGCGAACACGCCGGCGGCACTTCGCTTGGCAATCATCACTGCCAGTCCTAAAAGTCCTAGAATACTACTGGGCAATTGGTTCCAGATATATCCGCCCGCACTCTGCCAGCCGAGCAAACCGAGGTAGTAAAGGCTGGGTTTGTCGTGCGGGTTTCCCCCGGCAACCCGCTCACCCATAAGAGAATAGGTCAGGATCGCATCCCGCAGTCCCTCGAGATTGCGGAGGAACGAGGAGTAGAACAAGGCCGCCACCGCCGCCGCCACCAAGAGACCGACGAGAATCTGTTGGTGGTCCGCGCTCAGATGCTGCCGGATCGGAGCCGCCGGGCGGCCCCCCCGCTCGACCCACCATGCAGCGGCGAAGGCCACCAGCGAGAGCATAACGAGGAGGGGAGCGGTCGCCTTGGTCGCGACCATCAAGCCCAGCGCCACACCCGCCGCGATCGCCCAGCGCCACGATCGCGTCTGCCTCCATCGCACGAACGCGTAAAGTCCGATGAGGAAGAACGTGGAGAGCAGCGTTTCCTGGATGAAATACCGGGAGTAGTAGACCGTGATCGGGGAGACGGCCATGAGGGCGGCTCCAACCCATCCGGCGAGCGGGCCGACCCGGCCCAACACTAGTCCGAGGAACAGCACTCCCAGCACCCCCGCTACGGCTGGCGTGAGCCGCACCGTGGTCTCGTCCAACTCCGCCAGCGTCCCCTGCCCGCGAACCCACGCCGGAATCAATCCCAGGTAATAAAGGGTCGGCCCGTGATGATCGCGCGGGTCGAAGCGATACTCGCCCTTTTCCAGGAGCTCGCCGAGTTTGACCGCTTGGTTTGCTTCGTCCGCATGCATCGGACGATCCGCAAGGTCGGCAAGTCGCAGCCACGCCGCCACCGCGACCATCATTGCCAAGCTGATCCATCGCACGCGCTGCCGCATTCCCGGGAGCGTCGTCCCCGTAGCCGCCGCGGCGCAAGCCCCGAAGTGCGCCGAGTCCAGGCGCGCCCGGCCAGGCGACTCGACCACGAGCCGTCCCTCGAAACCAGCGCCCGGCCCGGGTCTCCGCCCGGCCCGACGACTCCCCCGGCCGACCTTGACGAGGTCCCGTCGCCGGGGACACGCTGCCCCCCACACCACCCGCTTGTACGCCGACCCGTCGGCTCCCCCCGCAGCACCTCACGCCAGCGCGGCCACCCCGCCACGCCGCCGAAGTTCTTCTCCACGCCCTGCTCTCTTTCTTTCGCTCATGATCGCTCGTCTCTCGCTCACCGCTCGCCTGTTTCTCACGTCGTGCTTCGTGGCCGTGGCCGCCAGCGCGGCGCCCGCCACGCTGGAACTGCGCGAGGGCGACCACATCTGCCTCGTTGGCAACACCCTCGCTGAGCGGATGCAGCACCACAACCACTGGGAGACGCTGCTCCACCAGCGCTTTCCCCGCCACCAACTCGTCGTGCGCAACCTCGCTTGGCCGGCGGACGAGGTCGACCTGCGCCCCCGCGCTGAGGGCTTCGGGGAGCCCGAGCAGCACCTCAAGGCCAACCGGGCCGACGTCATCCTCGCGTTCTTTGGCTTCAACGAATCCTTCGCCGGCCCGGGCGGTCTGAACACCTTCCGCGAGAGCCTCGATGCCTGGGTCAAGGCCACGCTCCAGGCCGACTACAGCGGCCGCGGCCGCCCGCGCCTCGCCCTCGTCTCGCCTATCGCCCACGAAAATCTGCGCAACCCGGACCTGCCCGATGGCGAGGCCAACAATCGAAACCTGGAACTCTACACGGCCGTCATCCGCGACGTCGCGGCCAGCAACGGCGTCGTGTTCGCCGACCTCTTCCACCCCACCCGCGCGCTCTTCGCGTCGGGCAAGGGCCCGTTCACGGTGAACGGCGTCCATCTCACCGAGGCGGGCGACGCGGCCGTCGCGCCCCTCCTCGATCGCGCCCTGTTCGGCGCGGCCGGCGCGCCGACCTCCGTCGATGCCACGCTGCGCGCAGCGATCGCGGACAAGAACTTTCACTGGTACCATCACTACCGGATCGTCGACTCGTTCTACGTCTACGGCGGCCGCTCCGGCCTCAAGTTCGCCGACGGTCACCAGACCAATCGCGACGTCATGGAGCGCGAGCGCGAGGTGCTCGCGGTGATGACCCGCAACCGCGACCAGCGGGTGTGGACCCTCGCCCGCGACGGCGGCGTGCCGCCCCAGGTCGATGACCGGAACGTGCCGCCCTTCCTGCCGGTGGCCACGTCGTTCGGCATCAACAAGAGCAAGGACGCCGCGAGCAATCCGGGGCAGACCAGCAAGACGGCCGAGGGCAGCTCCGCCACGATCTCCCCCGCGGCGGAGACGCTGAAGAGCTTCACGCTCGCGCCCGGCTACGCGATCAACCTCTTCGCCTCCGAGGAGCAGTTCCCCGAGCTGGGCAACGCCGTGGCCACGGCCTTCGACGCCCGCGGCCGGCTCTGGGTCTCGACGATGCAGACCTACCCCCAGTGGCGGCCCGGTGACCCGATGAACGACAAGCTGCTCATCCTCACGGACACGAATCACGACGGACGCGCGGACACCTGCACCGTCTTCGCCGACGACCTCCACCTGCCGATCGGCTTCGAGTTCGGCCTCGGCGGCGTGATCGTCAGCGGCCAGCGCGAGATCCTCCTGCTCAAGGACACGAACGGCGACGACCGCGCGGACTTCCGCGAGATCCTGCTCAGCGGGTTCGACTCGGCCGACAGCCACCACGTGATCAACCAGTTCACCTTCGATCCGGGCGGCGCGCTCTACTTCCAGGAGGGCACGTTCCACCACTCGCAGGTCGAAACGCCCTACGGCCCCGTCCGCGCGAAGAACGCGGCCACCTACCGCTTCGAGCCGTTCGCGCAGAAGCTCGATGTCTTCGTCAGCTACAGCTACGCCAACCCCCACGGCATCACGTTCGATCGCTGGGGACAGACCTTCATCTCCGACTCCTCGGGCGGCGCGAACTACTTCGCCACCGCGTTCTCGGGCTTCCTTCCGTATCCGGAAAAGCACTCCACGATGAAGCAGTGGTTCCCGAAGCGCGTCCGCCCGACCAGCGGCTGCGAATTCGTGACCAGCCGCCATTTCCCGGACGAGGCGCAGGGGCTCTTCCTGCTGAACAACACCATCGGCGTACAGGGCGTGCTGCAGCACCGGCGCACCGCGGTGGGCAGCGGCTTCGAGGGCGAGGAAATCGAGCCGCTGCTGCTGAGCTCGGACCGCAACTTCCGTCCGGTGGACATGGAGTTCGGCCCCGACGGCGCTCTCTACATCACCGACTGGCAGGAGGCGTTGATCGGCCACATGCAGTACTCCCTGCGCGACCCGCTGCGCGACCGCTCCCACGCCCGCATCTGGCGCATCACCTACCCGTCCCGGCCGCTGGTGCCCATCGCGCCGATCGCCGGCGAGCCGATCGACCGGCTGCTCGAGCTGCTTCTCCTCCCGGAGGACCGGACGCGGATCCGCGCCAAGCAGGAGCTTGCCCTGCGTCCGCGCGCCGACGTCATCGCCGCGGTCCAGCGCTGGGCTGCTCCGCTCGATCCGCGCTCGGTGGCCGACGCGTTCCTCCTCACGGAGGCGCTCTGGGTCCACCAGTGGATGAACGTCGTGAACCCGGCGCTCCTCGCGCAGCAGCTGCGCTCGCCGGAGCCCATGGCGCGCGCGGCCGCCACCCGCGTGCTCTGCTACTGGCGCGACCGCCTCCCCAACGCGCTGGCGCTGCTCCGCGTGCAGGCCGCCGACGAGCATCCCCTCGTCCGCCTCGAGGCGGTCCGCGCCGCGAGCTTCTTCACCGATCGCGCCGCGATCGATGTCGCCCTCGAAATCCTCAACCACCCGCGCGACTACTACCTGAACTACACCCTCGAGGAGACAATGCGCGCCCTGCGTCCCGCCCCCGCGGAGATCAAGGATCCGCGGGCGCTGTCGTTCGTGATCGGGCGCATGAGCAACGCCGAACTCGCCGCCGCCCCGGGTTCTCCGGCCGTGTACGCGGCACAGGTCGAGCGGGCGGGACTCGATGCCGGGACGCGCGAGGCGGCCCTCGCCGCCCTCGCAAAGCTCAACGGCACCACCCGCGAGATCGAGATCGCGACCACGCTGATCCGCTTCGATGAGCGGTTCCAGGACCCCGGCACCGGCGGGGAGCTGGGACGCCTGCTGGCTTCGTCCGCTCCCGCGGACCTGCGCAAGGCGGACGGCCTCATCGGCCGCATGGCCGCGAAGGATAACTCGCTTGCTTCCGTCCGACGCGCCGGCCTCGCGGCCAAGGCCGTGATGGAAGGAACGCCCGCCGGGGTCTGGCGGCAGACCGAGCCGAGCACAGACGGACGCACGCTGCTGCTCGACGCGCTGTACCTCATCAGCGATCCGGCCCTGCGGCGGCAGTTCGAGCCCCTCGTGGCCGGCCTGCTCGCCCCGGGCGCTCCGACACTGGCCAGCAACGTCCGCACCGCCGCACTGCGCGTGCTGCCGATCCTCGGCGAGGAGAATGCTCCCGCGCACGCCCGCCTGATCGCACCCTACGTCCTCCAGGAGAACGACCGCGTCACCGCGACCCGCGCCCTGCTCCAGCTGCCGCGCAGCGCCTGGGCGGGACTCGACGCCGCCGCCCTCTCCCGTGGCATCCTCGCCCAAGCGACCCAGACTCCCGCCAGCGAGCGGTCGCAGCAGGATTTCGTGGAGTTCGCCCGCCTTGGGCAGGAACTCGCCGGACTCCTGCCGCCCGCGGAGGCCGCTTCGGTCCGACGCGCGTTCCGCGAGCTCGGGGTGAGCGTCTTCGTGGTGAAGAGCGTGCGCGAACAGATGCGCTACGACACGACCCAGATCGTCGTGCAGGCCGGAAAGCCGTTCGAGATCATCTTCGAGAACATCGACGTGATGCCGCACAACCTCGTCGTCGTGAAGCCCGGTACCCGCGAGGCGATCGGCAACGCCGCCAACGTCATGCTGCCCACGCCAGACCGGCTGGGCCGGGTCTACGTGCCGGCGAGCGACAACGTCCTCGCCGCAACAAAGATGCTCGAGCCCGGTCAGAAGCAGAAGCTCCTCATTCAGGCGCCCCGGACTCCCGGGAACTACGAATTCGTCTGCACGTTCCCCGGCCACTGGCTGATCATGTGGGGCACGCTCGTGGTGACCGAGGATCCCGACGCGTGGCTGCAGCAGCACGCGGCGGAAACCCCCGCGGCTCCCGCCGCGGGCGGCCACGGCGGTCACGGCAAGGACCACGCTCACGCACCCTGAGAGCGCGGCGGCGCGCCGGTCGCCGCCACCTCAGGGTTCAATGCGCACCGGCAATCCCACCCACGCCAACTCAAGCAGGATGCGGGCATCCCAGTTCGCGAGGCGGAAGCAGCCGTGCGACTCGGTCCGCCCGACCTGCTCGGGAGCGGGCGTGCCGTGGAGGCCGTAGCCCGGACGATCCAAGCCGATCCACGCCACTCCCACTGGATTGTTGGGACCGGGCGGAATCATCAGCCGCCGCCCAAGGCGCCGGCCTTCCTCGGACTCCGGGAACGTCTCGGGCTTGAACGTGTAGTCCGGGTCCGGGATCACCACCGTGACCCGCAACTCACCGACCGGCCGCTTGGCGACGTCCCGCGCGATGCTGACCGGGCAATGGAACAGGAGCGCCCCCTGCGCGTCGCGCGCCTGCAGCACCCGCTCCGCGAGACGGACGTGGAGGTGTGCCGCCGAGGGCCAAGCGCGGTCGGCGCCGACCGCCGGAACGACGACACGC
>CAZEJZ010000088.1:3967-9192 GCA_964512415.1 uncultured Opitutaceae bacterium | reverse complement strand
GTTGTGGGGCGGGATGTTGGTCGCCATGCCCACGGCGATGCCGGTCGACCCGTTGAGCAGCAGGTTCGGGAGGGCGGCGGGGAGAACGGCGGGCTCGGTGGTCTCCTCGTTGTAGTTCGGGACGAAGTCGACGGTGTCCTCGTCGATGTCGCGGAGCAGCTCCTCGGCGATGGCGGCGAGGCGGGACTCGGTGTAGCGGTAGGCGGCGGGCATGTCGCCGTCGACCGAGCCGAAGTTGCCCTGAGGATCGATGAGCGGGTAGCGGACGACCCAAGTCTGGGCGAGGCGGACCAGCGTGTCGTAGACCGAGGCGTCGCCGTGCGGGTGGTAGTTGCCGAGCACCTCACCGACGACCTTGGCGCACTTGTTGAAGGCGCGGTTGTGGAGCAGGCCGAGGCGGAGCATCGCGTAAAGGATGCGGCGCTGGACGGGCTTGAGACCGTCGCGGGCGTCCGGGAGGGCGCGGGCGACGATGACCGACATCGAGTAATCGATGTAGGCCGTCTGCATGATGTCGGTGATGTTCGCCGTGAAGAGTTTCTCGTTGGCCGTGTACATGGGTGCGGTGGCGGTGGGGCGGTCGGGTGGGGCGGCCGGGGCTTAGACGTCGAGGTACTGGACGTTCAGGGCGTTGTCCTCGATGAACTGGCGGCGCGGCGGGACCTCGTCGCCCATGAGCAGCGTGAACAGGGCGTCGGCCTTGGCGGCGTCGCTGATGGAGACCTTGAGCAGACGGCGGTTCTCCGGGTCCATGGTGGTCTCGAAGAGCTGCTTCGGGTTCATTTCGCCGAGGCCCTTGTACCGTTGGATGGAGAGGCCCTTGCGTCCGTTGGCGCGGATCTGGGCGATGACGTCGAGCGGGGAGTGGAGCTCGATGCGGTTCTCGTTCTTCTGGCCGGGGTTCTCGGTGATGACGAAGCGGGCCTCGTCGGAGGCGGAGAACCGTTCGCCCTCGAAGCCGGCGGCGGCGAGGGCCTGGAGGAGCTTGGACATTTCGCTGGCCTCGAAGATCTCGTGCAGCGTGATGCGGCGGGCGGGCACCGCCGCCTTGCGCTCAGGTGCGGACTCGGGCTGCTCGAACAGGTCGGCGTCGAGCCCGTGGCGCTGCACGAAGGCGGCGCGGGCGGACTCGTCGAGGAGGAACTCGTGCGACTCGCGGTTACCCTCGCGGATGCGGGCGATGTAGCGCGGCAGCGCGTGGGTCTGCGCGTCGCGGCAGTCGAGGTAGGCTCCGAGATTGGCTCCGTAGCGGGAGACGCCGGCGCCGAGCTTCTCGAGGGCGGCGAGGGCTTCGACCAGGCGGTCGATCTGCGCGGGGGCGAAGATGTGCTGGTCGCGCAGCCGGGTGATCGTGACATCCTCGGAGCCGAGTTCGAGGAGGATGCGGTTGAGCTGCTCGTCGTTGTCGACGTACTGCTCGCGCTTCTTGCGTTTGATTTTATAGAGCGGCGGCTGGGCGATGTAGATGTACCCCCGCTCGATCAGCCCGCGCATCTGCCGGTAGAGGAACGTGAGCAGCAGCGTGCGGATGTGGGAGCCGTCCACGTCCGCGTCGGTCATGATGATGATCTTGTGGTAGCGGGCGCGGTCGGCGTTGAAGCCGCCGACGGCCTCGTCGCCCTCGCCGATGCCGGTGCCGCAGGCGGTGATGAGGGTGCGGATTTCCTCGTTGGCGAGGACCTTGTCGATGCGGGCCTTCTCGGTGTTGATGAGCTTGCCGCGGAGCGGGAGGATGGCCTGGAAGCGACGGTCGCGGCCCTGCTTGGCGGAGCCGCCGGCGGAGTCGCCCTCGACGATGTACAGCTCCGTGAGCGCGGGATCGCGTTCGGAGCAGTCGGCGAGCTTGCCGGGCAGGCCACCGCCGGAGAGGGCGCCCTTGCGGACCGTCTCGCGGGCCTTGCGGGCGGCCTCGCGCGCGCGGGCGGCGTTGAGCGTCTTGTCGATGACCCGCTTGGCGATCGCGGGGTTGGACTCGAGGAAGAACTTCAGCTTTTCGCCCACGATGCGCTGCACGATGCCGTCGACCTCGCCGTTGGAGAGCTTGGTCTTCGTCTGGCCCTCGAAGCGCGGCTCGGGGACCTTCACGCTGATGACGGCGGTGAGACCCTCGCGGACGTCATCGCCGGTGATCGAGGGGTCCTTCTCCTTGATCAGGTTGTTGGCGCGGGCGTAGGTGTTGATCACGCGCGTCAGCGCGGTGCGGAAGCCGCTTAGGTGCGTGCCGCCCTCGATGTTGAAGATGGAATTGGCGTACGCGAAGACCTGGTCGTTGTAGCTGTCGTTGTACTGCATCGCCACGTCGACGACGATGTTCGGCAGGCTCGGGTTCGTCTCGTTCGCCACGCTGTCGCTGAACGTGATCGGCTTCTCGTGGACCACGTTCTTGTTCGTGTTCAGGAAGCGCACGAACTCCGTGATGCCATCCTTGAAGAAGAAGTGATCGGTCTTCTGCGACCGCTCGTCGTGCAGCTCGATGCGGATTCCCGGGTTCAGGAACGCCAGCTCACGCAGCCGCTTCGCGAGGATCTCGTACTGGAACTCCCGCGTCGTCTTGAAGATCTCCGGATCGGGTTTGAAGCTGATCTTCGTCCCCGTCTTCTTCGTGTCTCCAATCACCTGCATCTTTTGCGTGGTGGCACCGCGCGCGAAGCGCATCTGATAGACCTTCCCGCCGCGGCGGACCTCGGCTTCGAACCATTCCGACACCGCGTTGACGCACTTCGCGCCGACGCCGTGAAGGCCGCCGGAAACCTGATACGCGCCCTTGCCGAACTTGCCGCCCGCATGGAGGTTCGTCAGCACGAGTTCGAGCGCGGGGATCTTGTAGGTCGGATGGATGTCGACCGGGATGCCGCGACCGTCGTCCTCGACCGAGCAGGAGCCGTCGAGGTGCACGCTCACCCGCACCAAGCTCGCGAAGCCCGCCAGCGCCTCGTCGATCGAGTTGTCGACCACCTCGAAGACGCAGTGATGCAGGCCGCGTTCATTCGTGTCTCCGATGTACATGTCGGGGCGCTTGCGCACCCCTTCCAACCCCTCGAGCTTCTGGATTTTTGACGCATCGTAGTCGTCAGCTCCGGGCTTGGTTTTAGGCAGATCCTGCGGGTCGGGAAGGTCGGACATGTGGGCGGAAAAATCGCGGTTTTCTGAAGGCCGAAATCACATCCGAAAAGACCCGGAGTCACAACGGAAAATTCGGCCAAAAAGGGGGTCCAAACCGAGCCGCTCCGACGCTCGTAAATGGGCTTCTTTTCAGTGCCTTGGCATGAATTTTAGGTTGCCGACCTAAGATTATCCTTCACCCTGCCGGTGCGTGAAGCTTTCGGTCAAGGTCGACTACTCCTGTCGGGTGCTGGCGCGGATGGCGCGGATGTACGGGACCGATGTGCTGGCCCACATCGAGGAACTGGCGCGGATCGAGGCCGTTCCTTCCAACTACTTGGTGCAGATTCTGACGGAGTTGCGCAATGGCGGCTTGATCGTCAGCCGGCGCGGCAAGCAGGGGGGCTATGCGCTGGCCCGCCCGCCCGAGGAAATCTCCCTCTATGACATCGTCCGGGTGATCGAGGGCGACCTGTTGGAGACCAACATGGCCGGCGAGGGCCAGTCGGGGCGCCGCGTCGCCCACGTCTGGAGCGAGGTGCGCCGCGAGTTCGAGGCGGTTTCCCGCACGTGGACCCTCGACAAGATTGCCTCGAAGGCTGTCGAGGAGATGTACTACATCTGACGTCGCGCCCGCCGTTCCTTTCCATGCTCCCTCCCGTCCTCGAAAAACTCCTCATTCTGCAAGGACGGGATCGACGCCGGCTCGACCTCGAGGCGCAGCTGCGCGGCGTCCCGGCCGATGTCGCGATCGTGGAGCGCAAGATCGCCGCCGAGCGCGCGGCGATCGAGTCAGCCAAGGCGGAGTGGCAGCAGCTGGAATCCCGCAAGAAGCTCCTCGAAACGGAGATCGGCAGCATCCAGCAGAAGTGCGCCCGCTACAAGACGCAGCAGCTGGAGGTGCGGAAGAACGACGAGTACCGGGCGCTGGGCCACGAGATTGAGCTGACCGAGGCCGAGATCAGCCGGCTCGAGGAGGAGGAACTCGGGGTGATGTACGCCATCGAGGGCGCCAAGCAGAAGTTCGCCGCCGCCGAGGCGGAGCTGAAGGCCAATATTTCAACGCACGAATCGCGCCTGCGCACGCTGCGCGACCGCGAGGCCGTGCTGTCCGCCGAGCTGCAGGGCGCCAAGGCCGAGGTGGCCGACGCCCGCAAACCGCTCGATGAGCCGGTCATCCGCGTGTACGATCGCATCGCCGCCCGCCACCAGCCGGTCTGCGCCCCGCTCCGGGGCAGCAAGTGCGGCGGTTGCCATCTGAAGGTCTCCTCCGAGGTCGAATCCGCCGCCCGTGGCCGTTTTGAACCCACCCAGCCGCTGCCGACCTGCGACCAATGCGGCCGCATCGTGTGGTGGGAGTCGGCGACCTGACCGTTGCGGCCCGGCTTGCGTCCGCCGGGTTTCGCTGAGATTCTTGACCTCCGCTCCCGCTCTCGGGTGGTGGCGGACTTGGTTTTGGGGCCAGATTGTCGCTCCAGGTTCTTTGAATCCCGCGACCGGCGCAAGCTGGTGGCGGCGTTCCTCCTTGGAGAGGAAAGTCCGGACACCATAGGGCACGGGGCCGCACGAGGTTAACCCCAAGTGCGGGCGTTGCGCGTCAAGGCGCGGCGACGGACAGTGTCACAGAAAACAAACCGCCGGCTCCGGCGGGCGAGCAATCGTCCGTTGGCACCGGTAAGGGTGAAAAGGTGGGGTAAGAGCCCACCGCGCCGTTCGTGAGGACGGCGGCACGAAAAACCCCCTTGGGTGCAAGGCAAAATAGGCGACTGGGCGGCCCGCCCGATAGTCGCGGGTATGCCGCATCCCGCTTGCCGGGACGGTGACGCAAGTCAGCGAGAGAAATGACAATCGAAACGCTTCGGCGTGGAACGGAATCCGGCTTATCGGCCCCAAAACCAAGTCCCTCCGCCCGGGCTCCGGCCCGGCGGGCCCGGGAGTTTCCCCTTGACTCCCCCGCTCGGGTCTGGGTTTTTGACCGGCTCCCAAGATTATCTTACGCCATGGCCAACACCAAATCCGCCATCAAGGCCGCCCGCAAAGCCGCCCGCCTTACCACCCGCAACCGGGCCACGCAGACGCGCCTGAAGACCCTGCACAAGAAGTTTGAGCAGGCGGTGGCCGCC
>CAZEJZ010000088.1:0-3957 GCA_964512415.1 uncultured Opitutaceae bacterium | reverse complement strand
GCGTGCCGTTGACCCGCCCGCGCCGCGAGGCCAGGCCGCCGGCGATGTCGCCGAGATCAAGGCTTCGGGCAGCGCCTACGCCTCCGCGATGGACAAGGCCACCAAGTCCGGCGTCGTTCACCGCAACGCGGCCGCCCGCGCCAAGAGCCACGTCGCGAAGCACTCGCGCCCGAAGGCCAGCTAAGCCCAGTCCGGTCCAGCCGGTTCTCCCGGGTCCCCCCCGGTCGTTTTCGCCCCGCGGTCTCCGCGGGGCTTTTTCGTTTCCAGCCTTCGCGCCGCGAAGGGGGCGCGCTCCGTGCCGGATCCATTCCGGAGCGGGCGGACGCCCGATCAGACGCCGTCGGGCCGCTGGAGCAGGCGATCGCAGAGCGCCAGCAAGCGCGCGCGGAGGGGCTCGCTGCGGGTGGCGAATGTCCGCTGGTGCGCTTCGTAGTCAGCGCGACCCTCCGGTGTCTCGATCGGGATGGGGTCAAAGCCCAGCCCGCGGAGGTCGTAGGGGCTGGCGCGCATGTCGACTTCCCGGATGTCGCGGGCGAGCGCGAACGCATCGGCGATCAGCTCCGCCGGGGTGTACGGGGCGAGTTTGAACGCCCACTTGTACAGGTCCATGTTCGCGTGCAGGCAGCCCCGTTGCTCGAAGCGGAGCGCGGCGGCGCGGTCGAGGGGATGGCGGTTCCGCGGGCGGGCCTCGTTCGTGAAGAACCGAAAGGCGTCGAAATGCGTGCAGCACAGGGGCAGCGATTCGACGATCGCGGCGAGGCGCTCGGGGGAATGGCGCAGGGGCCATGCCGCGTGCCGGACATCTTCGGGGGCCTGGCGGTACACCATCGCCCACTCGTGCAGGCCATGGCAGCCGAAGAAGGGCGCCCGCTGCTGGGTCGCCTGCAGGAGGTCGCGCAGCCAGGTCACGAAGGCGCGGCGCTTCTCCGGGAGCGTCTCCAGCGCGAGCTGGATACCTTCCGGCGTGCGCCGGTACTCGGGCCAGCGGAGAAACGCCTCCGCCTCCGCGCCGACAAGCACGACGTCGGGCCCGGGATGCCACTGCCGGAGCCACGCGGGTCGGAAGGCGTAGTACGAAAAGAGGAAGTCCCAGACCGGGTGGGGTTCGCCGCGCGCCGCGCGCTCCTGATGGGGGTCGGTCCATGTCCGCACCCGGAGTGCGTGGGCCCGCTGACGTGCCTGCCACTCCGCCGCGTCCAGCGTGGTGGCGAAGGTCGGCGAATCGTACCGCGGGGCCTCCTCGGTCGGAGCGCCCGGTACGCCGGGAGCGGGTGGCGCGCCGGGCACCGGGTTTGCGCGGGACGCGCGCTCCGCCGGGCGATCAAACGGCGGGAGGGGCGCCGGGCGGTGCGTCGGCGTCGGGGACACGGTCAGCGAGCCGGAGGCGTTCCCGGAATTCGGCATGCGGGGCGCGGGGGAAATGCGAAGGCCCGGGCGCCGGGGCGGAGGGCGGCCGGCGGGGATCAGGCCCCGGGCGCCGCTTCCGGCGCGCGCGGGCGGAAAAAGAGGGCGGTCCCTCCGACGGCGCCGACGAGGCAGCTGTCCGTCGTTTCGGCGAGGCTGGCGTTCAACGTCTCGCGTTCGTCGCGATCCGCCGCCGTGTACCGGACTTTCACAAGCTCCTGCGCGGCGAGCAGGGCGCGGAGCGAGGAGACGACGCTGGGGGAGGCCCCTTCCCGACCCACCTTCAGGGAGGCCTCCAGTGTCTGCCCACGCCCGCGGAGGCGACTTTTTTCGGCACCGGTCAGGGAAACAGCACTCATCGGAAATCAATCAGCTCCACCTGGAAGATGAGCCCCGCCTTCGGCGGAATCTTGCTGCCCACGCCCTTCTCGCCGTACGCGAGCCAGTAGGGGATCGCGAGCGTGCGCTTTTCGCCGCGCTTCATGCTCAGGATGGCTTCATCCCAGCCGGGGATCACGCGGCCGAGGCCGACCTGGAAGTTGAACGGTCCCTGCCCCCGGTCGTAGCTGCTGTCGAACTTCGTCCCGTCGAAGAAGCGGCCTTCGTAGTGGACGCTGGCCCATTGCCCGACCTTGGGGGTTTCCTCGCCGGTGCCGAGGGCACGGACGAAGTAGCGCATGCCGGTCTTCGTCTCGCGGGCGTTGGGAAAGTCCCGCGCGAGGACCGCGGCCTCCGCTTCGCTCCACTGCGGCGAACGGGTGGCCAGCGCCTCCCGCATCGCGCTGTTCAGCGGCTTTCCCGGATCCTTGCGGCTGATGATTCCGGTGCGCGCGACGAAGGCGATGCCGGCAAGGGCGGCGGCGAGGGCAAGCAGGACGAAGAGGCTGCGCATGGTGAACGGGAGTCTGCGAAGGAAGCGTGACCCCGGACGGAACGCAACCCCGGCGTCCCGTTGTCGCGCGACCGGCTAGGGCTTGGCCGGCGCGAGCAGGAGCGTGATGGCGCCGTCGATGACCTCGTCGGTGACGAGCTTGAGCTTCTGGGCATCGCTGATCAGCGAGTCGGGGGGCGCATCGCGGTTGAGCTCGTTGATGATCGCGCTGGCGCGCTCACGGGCTCCGGCGATGAACGCCTGCTTGGCGTCGTGCAGGGAGCCGCCACCGGGGTTGAACCGCGGCAGGAGCTTGTCCCCGATCCACAGGGCCCACTCATCCCGGTCCGCAAAGTAAGCCGCCACCATGCCGTCGGTCTCCGCGCCAAATTGCTGGGCGAGGCGCTTCGCGATCTGGCCCGGCTTCGCTTCGCGATCCTCCACGTCGCGGCGGGCGAAGATGCGGACATACAGGCGGAGGCCGGTGAAGCGCTCCACGTTCGCCAGCTTTGCCGCGAAGGCGCGGGCGCGCGGGGGCGAGGCGGGCAACAGGTTGGAGGGGTCGTCAAACAGCGCGGGCCTCGCCTTCGGCGTGGCCGCGACCTGCGCCGCGAAGCGGGTGTCATCCGGCCGGAAGGCCTCCGCCGCCGCTCCGATCCGCCGGATCTTGACGTTCATGGTGTCGCCCTGGCGGATCTGCGTGAGCACCTCCCGCCCGGCCACCACCCGCCCGAAGACGCTGTGCAGGAAATCCAGCCGGCGCACCGCTCGCAGGGTGAAGAAGAACTGCGAGCCGTTCGTGTCCGGTCCGACGTTCGCCATCGAGAGGATGCCCGCGTCGTCATGCCCCAGCCCGGGGCGGAACTCGTCCGGAAACTCATACCCGGGGCCGCCCTGGCCGTTGCCGAGGGGGTCGCCGCCCTGCACCACGAAGTCCGGGACGACGCGGTGGAAGGTCAGTCCGTCGAAGAAGGGCTTCCGCGGCGCGGGCCCCAGCGAGCCTTCCGCGAGGCCGACGAAGCTCATCACGGTCAGCGGGGCCTGCTCGAAGAACAACTCGGCCGTGATCACGCCCCGCGGGGTGGTGAACTCGGCATACAGTCCCGGGCGGTCGAGGGGTGACGGGGTGGGCGCCGCGGCAGTCGCCGTCCCCGCCCCGGGTGCGGCGGGGCCCGCGGCCGCAGGAGCGGGAGCTCCGAGAACCGGTGCCGCGACGGTTCCAGTTCCCGGGCCGGCCGCCGGCGCCGACTGGCCGCCCGAGGTCGCCGGGGTCGCTGCCGCCGCCACGGTGGTTGCCGGAGCGGCGTGGCTCGCGGCCGGGCCGGGAAAACCGACGCTGATGGCGAGGGCGGCGAGGCTAAGGCGGAGAAGTCGACCGATTCCGGTGACGTTGAGTTCGGGTACGCGCATGGAAGGGGACGGGGCGGGGGATGGACCTAGCTCACGGCGGCCGATTGCGCAACCGTGAGCGCGCATCGCGCGGTGAGGAGGTGGCCGGGCCTGAACCATCGCGCTCACGCCCGAGGTGGGGAGGGTCCCGGAAGCACCGGCCCGCGGAGCCCTGCTCCAGCGGAGCGATCTGCCCCGGCGGAGCGGACGACTCAGAGGAACGTGCAGATGTACTGGCAGATGCCGGACTTCACCTCGATGTCATCCGTGATCTTGAATTGCACACCGAATTG